>WTIW01000047.1 GCA_011526385.1 Pelagibacteraceae bacterium
GCGCACAAATGACAACCTCGATTAGAAACATAACTATCATAGCTCACGTAGATCATGGGAAGACTACTTTGATAGATAATTTGATGAAGCAAAGTGGTTCATTTAGAGAAAATGAAGTTGTTGATGAGAGACTAATGGACTCTGGTGAACTTGAAAAAGAAAGAGGAATTACAATTTTAGCAAAACCTGCATCTATTAATTGGAAAGGTTCAAGAGTTAATATAATTGATACCCCTGGACACAGAGATTTTGCAGCAGAAGTTGAAAGAGTATTGAGTATGGCTGATGGCGCACTACTTCTTATAGACTCTGCTGAGGGAGTTATGCCACAAACTAAATTTGTTTTAGCAAAAGCATTAAAACAAGGTTTAAAACCAATCGTTGTAATAAATAAATTAGATAAACCAGATCAAAGAGCTAATGAGGTATTAGATGAAACTTTTGATCTATTTGTAAGTTTAGATGCAAATGAGGAACAATTAGATTTTCCAGTTATATATGCAAGTGGAAGATCAGGTTGGGCTAGTAAAGAAATAGATGGTCCAAGAGAAAATTTACATCCACTTTTAGATTTAGTAATTGAACATGTTAAGCCAGCTGAGTTTGATAAATCAAAACCTTTTGCAATGCTTTCTACTCTACTTTATGCAGATAGTTTTTTAGGTAGAAGTTTAGTTGGTAGAATTTCTCAAGGTACAGCAAAAGCAAATCAACAAATTAAAGCAATAAATCTAAAAGGCGAAAAAGTTGATGAAGGAAGATTAACAAAAATTTTTAGATATGAAGGTACAAAAAAAGTACCAATTGAAATAGGTGAAGCTGGAGACATTGTTGTTGTGGCAGGTTTAGAAAAAGCTAATGTTGCTGATACAATTTGTGACATAGATGTTAATGATCCAATTGAAGCTACTCCAATTGATCCACCCACAATGTCCATAAAAATTACAGTCAATAGCTCACCTCTTGCTGGAACTGAAGGTAAAAAATTAACAAGTACTCAAATAAGAGAAAGGCTAGTTCTTGAGGCTCAAAACAATGTAGGTATTACTTTTTCTGAAAATGAAAATAAAGATGCATTTGAAATAAGTGGAAGAGGAGAACTAATGCTAGAAATTCTTCTTACACAAATGAGACGCGAGGGATTTGAATTAACAGTAAGTCCTCCAAGAGTTTTATTTAAAAAAGATGATAACGGTGACAAGTTAGAGCCAATTGAAGAAATTACGATGGATTTAGATGAGGAATATTCATCAAAGATAATCGACTCGATGAATAGAAGAAAAGGGAAATTGATTGACTTAAAAGATACAGGTAAGAATAAAAAAAGACTTATATTTCATGCTCCTACAAGAGGATTAATGGGATACACAAGTAGATTTTTAACTCTAACAAAAGGCACTGGTGTCATTAATAGAATTTTTCACTCATATGGAAAATATGAGGGGGAAATGGAAGGAAGAAGAAACGGTGCTTTAATTTCAATGGAGCAAGGTAAAGCTGTTGCATTTGCAATATTTAACTTACAGGCAAGAGGTGAGATGTTTGTAACTCATAATGATCCTGTTTATACTGGAATGATTGTTGGTTTAGCTCCTAAACCTGGTGATATGATAATTAATGTTATGAAGGGAAAGAAGTTGACTAACATGAGAACGCAGGGAACAGACGAAAATGTTGTTCTTACACCAGTTAGAAAAATGTCAATTGCTGAACAATTAAGTATGCTTAATACAGATGAAGCACTAGAGATTACACCTATGTCTTGCAGATTAAGAAAATCTATTTTGGATCCCCACGAAAGAAAAAGAAGAGAGAAAGCTGCTTCAGCAGCCTAAGCAATTTTATTAATAAAAAATAATCCAAAAGCAACAGCTGGTCCTATTCCTAATGCAAAAATTACTGTTCCCATACCTACTGTACCACCAAGATACCATCCAATAATTACAACTGAAATTTCTAAAAAAGCCCTTACTAGTGCTATGGGTAAATTAGTAATTTTAGTTAAACCAGTCATTAAGCCATCCCTTGGCCCAGGTCCTAAATTTGCTATCAGATATATTCCGCTACCCAACCCAACTAGTAAAACTGAAATTACTGCTAAAAAATATTTAGAAAATAAACTTGATGGAGGATCAAATATATTAAGAGTAACATCAATCATTGCAGCTATGATTATAATATTCATTACTGTTCCGATGCCAGGTTTTTGTTTTAAAAATATCCATAAAAACAAAACACTAACACTTATAAAAAAGGTTGCAGCACCAATTGAAATATTAGTTATTTTTGAAATACCTTCAGCCAGAACAGACCATGGTGAATTTCCCGTAGTAGACAGTACTAACAAACCTTCTCCCAAACCAAAAATACTAAGTCCTAAACAGAGAAAAAAAAATGTAGAAATTTTAGGTTTAAAATTTAATGGCTTTTCAGAACTCCAATTTTTAATTGGTATTTTTGTGATTTTTAAGAACATGTTTTATTAATGGTAAGAATGCATATCAGAAATTATCTATAAACAATAGATATTTAGTTCCAGTAGAGTATTTAATTCTTCAATTATTTTATCTCATAAGCTATGTATTAACTCTCTCTTTGAAAGAAAAATTAATACAATGAAAAAAGCTTTATTTATAATTTTAATTTTATCGAAACTATTTATTGGAAATGTTTTGGCTCATACCGACCACTATAAAAATATCCAATCTATAGAAATGGAAATATTCAAAGATCAAAAATATATTGGATACACAAATTTTAAATTCAAAAAAGAAGGAAAATATTTTGAGGTTAAAAGTATTACTGACTTTAAAGTAAAGTTAATGGGTATAAATATTTTTTCAATATTTAGCGAAAGTCTAGAAAAATACGAAGATGATCAACTTACTTATTTTAAATCAGAAACAAAACAAAATGATAAAAGAAAATTTGTTGAACTCTTTTTTGATACTTCAAAAAATGAATTCAATATTAATGGATCTTCATTTAAAGGTTTTGCTGATAAAAATAATATAGTTGGAAATTGGTGGAACCATAAACTTTTACAATCTGAAAGCCAAATAAGTCCTTTGTCTGGTAGTATCAAACCTCAAACTATAGAATTTATTAAAAGGGAAACCATAGAACTTTATGGAGAAAAGATTGAAGTTGAAAAATTTAAATTAAAATCAAAAAATCCAAATACTCCAAAAGATAAAAAGCTTGATTTTGATATTTGGTACGACAAAAAACGGGCTTTAATAGTTAAGATTGCTTATAAAAGACTTGGAGATTGGGAGTATAGATTAAAAAAAGTTAATTAGTGATTTTTTTATAAAGATCATTAGCGCTTATCCATCCATTTTCGAACCTTGGACCTCCAAACCAATCTCCACAAATGCCTAATTTTAATGACTTATTCCAATAAGATTTGACCTTTAAAGATTTAGAATAAGCAGAATATTTCCACCCATGAATATTTGAAAAATAGATTTTATTTATTTTAATTTTACTTAATTTTTTAAATCTATTTACAAATAAATTTATATAAAGTTTTTTATTTTTCTTAAATTTTGAAAAATTTTTATTGGCCCATTTAAAAGTACTTTGAAGAGTCCAAAGATCATATTTATAATTAAATCTTTTTTTACTATTTTCTCTTGCAGCCCATCCTAAAATGTTATCATCAAAAAAATAACTTGAGATATTAAATTTATTTTTATTTATTACTAACATTACTGTCAGATTTGCGTCCATTTTAATATTTTTATTTTTAAAAAAATGGGGTAATTTTTTCTTTATTAGTTTTTTTGTTTGAGCATAAGGAGCTGTGATAATTAAACCATCAAATAATTTAATTTCTCCATTTGAGAAAGTTAATTTCCATTTTTTATTTATTCTTTTAATCTTTAATAACTCATATTCGAAGTAGCACTTAAGATTTTTAAGCAAATATTTTGAGATAGAATTATTTCCTTTAGAACCAATTAATTTTAGATGTTTTTTATTTTCTTGAATTTTTTGATTATAAAATTTGTGTGGTCCAGACCATTTTTTTACAATTTTTTTAATTTTTAAAACACTTAAAAATTTTTTAAAATTATTTGTTTTTGGAGATATGTATTGTAGACCATGATCAAAACCAATTTCAGACAAATATCTTCTGTAAGAACTTCTTCCACCAATTCCTTTGGCCTTATCGTAAACCTCTACTATAAAATTTTTTGAGAGTAAGTTTGCAATAGTAGCTCCTGAAATACCAGTGCCAATTACACAAATATTTTTCACCTACCTGCTACAACCATTCCTTCAACAAGGAGTGTTGGTGAATTAGTTGAAAATTTAAACTCTAAGTCATTTGCAAGAGTTATATTTTTAAATATATCATTAAAATTACCTGCAATAGTTATTTCACTTATTGGATTGGTAATTTCACCAGACTCAACCATAAATCCATTTGCACCGACTGAATAATCTCCTGTAACTAAATTTGTTCCATGCCCGATTGTTTCAGTTATATATAAATTTCTATTATTTGATTTTAATAATTCATCTACAGATACTGTTCCATTTTCAAAATATAAGTTGCTTGAACCGTTGCTTCTTCCATTAGATTTTAAATTTAATTTTTTTCCATAATAGGTGTCAATTAAATAACTCTTTAAAATCCCATCCTCTATTAATTTTAAACTTGCTCCCTCTACTCCTTCGCTATCAAAATTTCTCGAACCAAGTCCTTTTTTTATTTTTGGATCATCTATTACATTTAA
This sequence comes from Pelagibacteraceae bacterium, assembly GCA_011526385.1. Lineage (GTDB taxonomy): Bacteria > Pseudomonadota > Alphaproteobacteria > Pelagibacterales > Pelagibacteraceae > Pelagibacter. The sequence continues at coordinate 4,749 of WTIW01000047.1, forward strand.
TGATTTTGAAAAAACTTCATGTTCTATTTTATTTTTTAAAAAAGAAGTTCCTCTTGCTATAGCCCCCGCTGCTATTGCATTTGAAAGTACACCTAAAATTCCTCTTGAAATTTTTTTATCAAAAATAATTCCTATTTTTTCACTTTTAATTTTCTTTGGATTTAATTTTTGTGCCGCGTTAAATGCTGCATTTTTCCCTATTTCTCTTGGGTTTTGAATGTCCTCAAAATGTCTTTTGCTTATAAAATCATAGTCTCTTTCCATTTGATTTTCATTTTTTGCAACTGCAACACAACTAATATTAAAACTTGAAGTTTTATAACCTTTCATAAAGCCAGAACTATTTCCAAGAACAAAGTTTGATTTATTTTCTGTAAAATCAGTTTCTGTATTAATTATTTTACTTTCTTCGTAAGCAGTATTTTCGACTTCCTCTAAAATATTAATTTTTTTGTCATTTGGAATATGATTTCCATCAAATAAATTTAAATCTTCTATTTCTTTCGCCATTAGATTTTTTTCAGGTAAAGAATTTAGTTCGTCATCTGGAGTAATTTTTGTTGTACCAATACATCTTTCAATAAGTGTTTTAACATTATCATCAGATAAATTAGATGAAGAGATAGTTGATTTTTTTTTTCCAATATAAGTGGTTATACTTATTGCAAAACTGTCAGATCTATTCGACTCATCTAGTTTTTTATTTCTAAGATTAACTGTTTCTGAGATTGAATGTGCTACATGAACGCTTGTATCGGTTGCACCCAACTGTTTTGATAGCTCTATTGTTTTATTTGCAATGTTAGTTAAATACTCTTGATCTTTTACCATTGCTTTAAAGCTGTGTGCCACCCACTGTCATTTTATTTATTAAAATAGATGGTTGAGCTACACCAACTGGAACACCTTGACCTGCTTTACCACAAGTTCCTATTCCTGGATCTAATTTCATATCATTTCCAACCATTGAAACTTCTTTTAAAATTGATGGTCCATCTCCTATTAAAGTTGCACCTTTAATCGGAGAACCTATTTTACCATTGGTAATCTCGTAAGCTTCTGTACAATTGAATACGAATTTCCCTGATGTTATATCAACCTGTCCACCACCAAAACTTACTGCAAAAATACCTTTATCAACTGATTTGATCATTTCTTCTTGAGTATATTTTCCATTTAACATCATGGTATTTCTCATTCTTGGTAATACTATATGTTTGTAACTTTCTCTTCTTCCGCTTCCTGTTGATTTAGTGTTCATCAATCTAGCATTTAACCTGTCTTGCATAAAATTTTTAAGAACACCGTTTTCAATTAAAACTGTATTTTCTGTAGGAGTTCCTTCATCATCAATTGTAAGACTTCCTCTTCTATTGTTTATTGTTCCATCGTCTACGATTGTAACTCCATCACTTGCAACTTTTTCTCCCATTAAATTATAAAATGCAGAAGTTTTTTTTCTATTAAAATCACCTTCTAAGCCATGCCCAATTGCTTCATGAATTAATATAGCTGGCCAACCAGGTCCTAGAACTACTTTCATTTCACCAGCGGGAGCAGGTTTGCTATTTAAATTTACATCAGCAATTCTAAATGCTTCATCACAAACGTGTTTCCAATTTTGATCATCTAAGTAATGATCATAAGATTGTCTCCCACCAATTCCATATACCCCAGTTTCTTTTTTGCCATTCTTCTCAAGGACAACTGATACATTGAATCGTACTAGTGGTCTCACATCATTTAAAATTTCTCCGTTAGATCTAATAATTTCTATTTCTTTATACTCACCTGAAAAACTAGTAGTGACCTGCCTAACAATTTCTCCTTTTGATCTAACATAATCATTTACTTGGTTTAGAATTTTTATTTTTGAATCTTGTGATTTATCCTCGATTGGATTTAAATCTTTGTAGTATTTATTATTTGATTTAGGAATTTCATGATTATAACTACCTTTTTTAGATTTCAGCGTATCTTTAAGGTTTTCGCTTGATTTTTTTAAAGAGTCTTTTGAAATATCGTTAGAATGAGAATATGCAATTACTTCATCTGTTATTGCTCTAAATCCATAACCAAGATCTGCGCTATAACTTGAATTTTTTATTTTATTATCATCAAGTAAAATTGTCTCTGATTTTGAGTTTTCAAGATATAGCTCTCCATCATCACAATTATTTAGTGTATTTGAGACTATATTTTCAACATCTATTAACTCTAAATCGCTATTTTTAAGGAATTTTGACATTGAGGTAATGTAGTTGTCATAATATATATTTCAACAGTCGATTTATCACATCAAAAAAATGAAAAACTGAAATAAAGTTATATTATGAAAGTATACTTTAATAACTCATGCAATATCTGCAAAGCTGAAATCAACCTTTATAAAAAAGAAAATATACAAGATCTTAATTGGATAGACATAACAAAAAATAAAAATGCAGAAGAAGATACAAATAAATCAGACAAAGAGTTATTGAGAAGACTGCATGTTAAAAAAGATGGTAAGGTTTATGTGGGAGTAGATGCATTCCTATTAATTTGGAAAAAAATACCAAAATATAAATTTTTATATAAGTTTTTTAAACTGCCAATAATTTATCATATTTTTCATGTTGGATATGAAATTGTTGCCTTTTTTTTATATTTAAAAAATAGAAAGCAACTTAATTAGTTCAATATAAAAAAAAGAATTTGGGTTACAAAAGAAAGTAAAATAAAAAAAGAAAAAAAAACTATAAAATACATTACTGTAACTGCGCGATTTCTTTTTCTTCTTAATAATACGAATTTTTTATCATCTAAAATTGAAATATCTCTATCTCCTTTAACTACATAATCAAATGACCACCTCCACAGAGAATTTCCAAACCTTTTATCAAGCCGATTATAATATTTAATCCAAGCTAGTGACCAAAGAAAAATAAAAAATAGAATAACTAGAACTAAAAAAGTTGTTATCATAAATTTAATAAATTATATTTAATTTTAAATTTATGTCTATCTGGGGAAGTTTAATTGGAGGAATGATAGGTTTTTCTTTGGGTGGTCCTTTTGGAATGTTATTAGGATCACTTATTGGGGGAAAAATATCTAGAGCAAAAGGCTCTTTTAATAATTCTTTTGCTCAACCTCAGCAGGTTTTTGCATTATCTTTGATTGTCCTTTCTGCAAAACTAAGTAAAGCGGATGGTCAAGTTAGTAAAGAGGAACTTATAGCAGTTAAGGATAAATTAAAAATTCCAGATAATGAATTAGACCAAGTTGGAAAAATTTTTAATAAAGCTAAAGAAGAATCAACTGGTTACCAACCATATGCTGAACAAATTGCTCAAATATATAAAAATAATTTAAATGTTTTAGAAGAAGTTATTAATATTTTATTTTACATAGCAGAAGCTGATGGAAATATTAGTGATGCAGAGTTGAATATGATTGAAGATATATCAAGGATATTTGGCTTAAACCAAACTCAATTTAATAGTTTAAAAGAGAGCAGAAAATCGTCAGATAAACTTAATCCATATGTTGTACTTGAAAGTAATCCTGAAGATAATATTGCCGATATAAGAAAAAAATATATTAAATTAAGTAAAGAACACCATCCCGATTTACTTTTAAGTAAAGGAGTGCCTGCAGAAGTTATTGATGAAAGTAAGAAAAAAATGCGAGCAATAAATTCAGCTTGGGATCAAATTCAAAAATTAAAAACTAATTAGTTAAAATTGTTCTGACTCAGTTGAACCTGCCATAGCTGTAGTAGAACTTTTACCTGAGCTTATAGTGTTTGAAACTGCATCAAAGTAAGATGTTCCTACTTCTCTTTGGTGTTTTACACTTGTATATCCATCTTTTTCTCTTGCAAACTCATGTTGCTGAATTTCAGAATAAGCACTCATTCCTTTAGATTTATATTTTTCTGCAAGTTCAAAAATTGCGATATTTTGAGTATGAAAACCAGCCAATGTTATAAATTGAAACTTATATCCCATCTTCCCAATTTCTTTTTGAAATGAAGCTATTTCATCATCAGATAAATGTTTTTTCCAATTAAATGATGGTGAACAATTATAAGCAAGCATTTTTCCAGGATACTTCTCATGTATAGCATCAGCAAATTTTTTTGCTTCTTTTAAATTTGGTGTTGCTGTTTCACACCAAATCAAGTCAGCATAAGGCGCATATGCTAAACCTCTTGAAATTGCTTGATCAATACCATCTTGAACATAAAAGAAACCTTCTGGCGATCTTTCACCTGTTAAAAAAGGTTTATCATTTTCATCAAAATCATTTGTAATCAATTTAGCAGCATTGGCATCTGTTCTTGCAAGAATAATGAGAGGAACATCAGCAATATCAGCTGCCAACCTCGCTGCTTTCAGGTTTCTTACCATTGTGCCAGTAGGGACTAGAACTTTACCACCCATATGGCCACATTTTTTTTCACTAGCTAACTGATCTTCAAAATGAACACCAGCAGCACCTGCTTTAATGAATTTTTTTGTTAGTTCAAAAACGTTTAAAGGACCACCAAAACCTGCTTCTCCATCTGCAATAATAGGAAGCATATAATCAACAGAATTTTCAGTTTTCATATCGCCGTCTGTTATTTCCATATGTTGAATTTGGTCAGCTCTTATTAGTGAATTATTCATAGCCTCAACTAATTTTGGTGCGCTATCATAGGGATATAAAGATTGATCAGGATACATTTCTCCAGCACTGTTAGCATCTGCTGCTACCTGCCATCCACTTAAATAAATCGCTTTTAAACCTGCTTTTGCATGTTGGACTGCTTGGTTTCCAGATAAAGAACCCAATGTGTTAACATAATCCTCTGAGTTTAATAGGTTCCATAATTTTTCGGATTGATTTTTACACATTGAATGTTCAATTTTGATTGAACCTCTTAGTCTATTTACTTCTTCTGGAGTGTAGTCTCTTTTAATTCCTGCAAACCTTTTTAGGTCATAAGATATTTTTTCTGCGCTCATTTTTGTCCCTTAAATTGAAATTGATGAAAGTTTTATTTAGACTGATGATTTAATTGCTATCGTTCAGTGCTTTAATTAATTGGGTCATACCACTAGATCCCCAATCGCAATGATCATCTCGTAAATAAATACCTTTGTTCTCGTGTTGCTCCAAATCCTCTTTTTTAATGATTTGAGCTTCAATTTCAGCGTTTTGAATTTTGTTTTTGTCCATGTGAATTATATAATTTACAATATTTACAATATCTACAAAAAAGTAAATAAACCCTTGTAAATAAGGGAAATTTATTGTAAATTTAAATTTACAAAATTTACAAATAGTAAAAATGAGTCAATTAGATCTAAAAATTGGTCCAAAAATTAAAGCTTTCAGGCGTCAATTTGGTCTGCAGGCAAATAAATTAGCCGAAGATTTAAAAATTTCACCTAGCTATTTAAATCTTATTGAGAGTGGAAAAAGAAAAATTGATGGCGATTTGCTCCTTAAAGTGTGCGAGAAACTAAACATCCAATTATCTGACTTAACTACAAAGACTGATATTAATTTACAAAATAATATTTCTGAAATACTCGACGATAGCCTGTTTGAAGACTTAGATATATTAGGTCCTGAAGTAAAAGACTTAGTTGGTACCAATCCAAAAATAGGAAAGGCTATAGTTAGACTAGGAGATATTTTAAAAAAAAAAGATCATCAACTTATTAATAAAATAGAAAAAATATCTGGTAAGATAGTAGATAATAGAAAAAATTCTTTTCCTGGAGAAGTCATTTCTGATTTCCTGCAAGAAAATAAAAACTATTTTCCAAAATTAGAGGATTTTGCAAATAAAGTATTTGATAAAATACAAAAAAATAATCGAACGCGTTATATAGCGCTTTGTGAATTTTTATATTCTGAATATTCAATCACTGTTAAAGATGTTATACCAAATGAAGATAAGCCATTTTCTAAAATTTATAATAAAAATAAGAAAGAACTTTTGTTAAGTGACTACAATTCATTAGAAACTAAAAAGTTACATGCAGCAGCTCAAATAGCGCAAGAAGGTGCCAGTAAAGAGATAGATTATTATTTATCAAAATTTAATTTTCCATCTGAAGAGTCAAAAAATCTAACTAAAATTGCTTTACTAAACTATTGTGGAGCTGCAATATTAATGCCATATAAATTATTTCATTCTGAATGTAAAAAGTTAAAATATGATTTAGAATTACTACAAAATACTTTTGCAACTTCTTTTGAGCAAGTTGCTCATAGAGTTACTTGTCTACAAGATCCAAAGCTTCCTGGTATTCCTTTTCATTTTTTAAGAGTTGACATGGCAGGTAATATCTCAAAACGATTTTCTTTATCAGGAATTGATATTCCAAGATACGGGGGTGCATGTCCCAGATGGAATGTTTATTCTGCATTTTCAAGACCAGGAGTGATACAGGCAGCAGTTAGTAAAATGAACAATGGAGAAAAATATGTATGTATTGCAAGAACAGTTGAAAAAGGAATATCTAGATTTGGACAAACAAAAAGTATTTTATCAATTGGCCTTGGATGTGAAGCGAAGTATGCAAAAGAATTTGTTTATACAGAAAATGTAAATATAAATGATAAATCTACCGAAATACCTATAGGCGTGTCTTGTAGGACATGTGACCGTTTAGATTGTTCTCAAAGAGCTTTTCCACCATTACACAAGAAATTTGATGTAGATATCAATTCAAGAGGAGTTTCTGTTTATGTCAGTGATTAAAAATTTTATTTTTGTCTGCCTATTCTCATTGTGTTTAGTATCAAATTCATTTTCAAAAGATTTAGATATTTTATTTAAAAATTTATTATCAGCTGAAAATTACCAGGATGCTGAAATAATTGAGCAAAGTATATGGGAGAGTTGGAATATTCATCCAGAGAAACAAAGCCTCACTAACAAACTAGCAAATGGCACTCAATCAATGAATAAAAATAATTATGGTACAGCATTAGAATTATTTACAGAGGTTATTAAAGAGGATCCAAAATGGGCAGAGGCCTGGAATAAAAGGGCTACCCTATTGTTTTTAATAGGTAATTATAGCCAATCTTTAATGGATATAGAAAAAGTTTTAGATTTGGAACCTAGGCATTTTGGAGCTTTATCTGGAAGAGCTCAGATTTATTTATCTTATAATCAATATGAAAAAGCTTTAGAGGATCTAAAGAAAGCTAAATCAATATATCCATACATTAAAAGTGGAACCTCAATTAAAAAAATAGAGGAAATAATAAAAGAATTACAAATCTAATTTTTTTTTGATCTTTTTCTTGCAATCAGTTGGGTAAGAGAGTCCACCATCATATCTGAGGCTTTAAATATCTCACTTGGCTTAAACTCATGAGACATATTTTTTTCTTCATTTGATTTATCCTCTATGATTATACCTTTATCGGGAGAATTATCTTTTATATAAATTAAAATCAACCAATCATCATCTATAGTTTCATCCCATTTAATAAAAATTTCCCCTGTCTCAAATCTTCTGTCTATACATCTAAGTATGGACATATGTTTTGTTATATATCTCTTGTTCAGTTGAAATACCAAACTATTTGCACTTCTATAAAAACTTTCTAATGCTAATTCTATTTTTTGTCTTGCTAAATTATATTCTCTTTCTTTTCTTAGAAGAGTTTCTCTATCATCCCCTTCTTGAATTTTTACACCAAGTGCTTCTACTCTTTCTCTAATTTTTTGATCTCTTAATTGTTGGTATTTATTTTTAAGCTTCTCGATTCTTTCCTGAAGTCCGGCATAGTCTTCTCTTTTTTCTCTAAGGGCTATTTTTTCTAATTTTTCAAGTTCCTTTATTTCTCTTATTCTAAATTTTTCTATTTGTTGCTCTAATTTAAGTTCTTGTAAAAATTTCTTTTGTCTTTCTGCCTGCTCTTTTCTAATTAAAGCCTGTTCTTTTCTTAAAAATATCTTTATATCTCTTGCTCTTTCTTTTTCTAATCTTTGTTCTTCTTTTAATTCTCTTTGCTTTAATTTTAATTTTTGCTCTTCCTCATCTTTTTTTTGTTTTTGAATAAGTAATTTTTCTTGTTGAGCCTTTTCCAGTTTTTCTAATTTAATTCTTCTTTTTTCTTCAGCCTTGATTTCTTTAAATTCCTTAATTTTATCGTCTATTTTTTGGAAGAATTTTGAAATAAACTGATCTATTACTAAAAAATTAAAATTGAAATTAAAGGAAAATTTATTTTTTAAAGACTCTTGAAATCTAACTGTTTTTAAAATTATACTTTCATTCTT
>WTIW01000005.1:0-22318 GCA_011526385.1 Pelagibacteraceae bacterium
CTTTGTGATTGTGCAGCTAAATGCTCAGGTGCTGGTAAATAAAACTCTTTATCTAGAATTGAATATCTTGCTGAGTATTCATTTACATTTGCAGTTCTGTGTCTAATCCACTGTCTTGCTATAAATATTGGAAGTTTTACATGATATTTAATTTCACACATTTCAAATGGAGTACTGTGCCAGTGTCTCATTAGATATTTTATTAATCCTTCATCTGTTGAAACTTTCTTTGTACCTTTTCCGTATGAAACTCTAGCTGATTGAACAATTGATGTATCATCACCCATGTAATCAACTACTCTGATAAAACCATGATCTAATATTGGAAGAGCCTCATAGAGAATTTTCTCTAATTCTGGAGCTGTTACTCTTTTAGTTTTAAATTCCTGTGATTGTTGATCTTTTATCTCTTGTGCTTGTTCGTTAGTTAATTTCATGAATAAATTATTGAATCTCTTATAATTGGTTTTATATTAATAAGGTTGGTTTTCCAACTATGACGATAAACGAATTTCGTAATAACCATTACGGACGTGGGGGCAGTACCCACCACCTCCACCATTTTCAACTTACGGGGGTGAATTAGGATCGACGGGTGTCTAAAAGTTATTCTTTCGTTCGGTATTGTTCCGCCGTGATGGGCTAATTTATAAATGCTAACGAAAGTTACGCACTTGCAGCTTAATTAATTTATTAATTAAGTTACGGGGTTTGGGGCACCTGGCAACAGAACGCCCCTTTTTAAAAAATTATAAATTTTTTTGTGGTGCGGCCAGAGAGACTCGAACTCTCATGGGCTAAGCCCACACGGCCCTCAACCGTGCCTGTCTACCAATTTCAGCATGGCCGCAATTAATGCGTCAGATTAAATGAATGACAATTCTATTTCAAGTTGATAAGTTTTTTCATGGAAATTTCCTCTGAAATAAAAAAAGCAACAGATCCAATTTATCAAAAAATTTCTAAAACTGTTCCTGAAATTGAGTGGGCAACACATGCTCCTTATATTTATAAAATTAATAAACTCAAAAAAGAAAAGAATGCTGTAATTCTTGCACACAATTATCAAACTCCAGAAATTTATCATGGTATATCTGATTTTTCAGCTGACTCTTTAGCACTTGCAATTGAAGCGGCAAAAACAAAAGCAGATATTATTGTAATGTGTGGAGTACATTTTATGGCAGAGACAGCAAAATTGATGTCACCAAATAAAAAAGTTTTGTTACCAGATATGCAAGCTGGATGCTCTTTATCATCGTCTATAACAGGTGAAGATGTAAGAAATTTAAAAAAGCAATACCCAGGTGTTCCAGTGGTATCTTACGTTAATACTTCTGCAGATGTTAAAGCTGAAACTGATGTTTGTTGCACATCAGCAAATGCTGTTAAAATTGTAAACTCTTTAGGAGCTAAAAAAGTAATATTTTTACCAGATGATTATTTAGCAAAATATGTTGCCTCGCAAACAGATGTTGAAATAATTTCATGGAAAGGAACGTGTGAAGTTCATGAGCAATTTAACGATGAAGAAATAAACGAGATTAGAAAAAATAATCCTGGAATTAAAATAATAGCTCATCCTGAGTGTCCTCCAGATGTAATTAATGCAAGTGATTTTGCTGGATCTACAAGTGGAATGATAAAATATGTAAAAGATAATCAACCTGAAAAGGTTATGATGGTAACAGAGTGCTCAATGAGTGATAATGTTCAAATTGATAATCCTAATGTTGAATTTATAAGACCATGTAATTTATGCCCACATATGAAAAAGATAACATTACCTAAAATTCTAGATTGCTTGGAAAATGAAACAAATGAACTAATCATGGATAATGATACAATTGAAAAAGCAAGAAAATCAGTTGAGAGAATGGCAGAAATAGGCAGATAAATTCTGTGTCTAAAATTCAATTAAGTAAAAATTTTATAAGATCCACTTGTAAGTTAGCGTTAAATGAAGATTTATTTCCCTCAGGAGATATTACATCTGAACTTTTGAATAAAAGATTAGTCAAAAGAGTAAAATTAATAGTTAATGAAAATGGAATTCTTGGTGGAATAGATTTTGCCAAAGAAACTTTTAAATTAATTGACAAAAAAATTAAATTTATCTCAAAAAAGAAAGAAGGATCAAAGATAAAAAAAGGATCAACTATTGCTTTAATTGATGGAAATTTAAAAAATATCCTTACTGGAGAGAGAGTTGCTTTAAATTTTTTATCTCACATTTCAGGAATAGCTACAAGAACAAACAAATTTGTTAAAAAAATAGGTAATAAATCAAAAATCTGTTGTACCAGAAAAACTATTCCAAATTTAAGAGTTTTACAAAAATATGGAGTAAAATTAGGAGGTGGAAAAAACCATCGATTTAACTTAAGTGATGAATTTTTAATTAAAGATAATCATATTGCATCAGAAAAAAATTTTGAAAATATAATTAAAAAAGCAATCAAAAATAAAAATGGAAGAAAGATAACTGTAGAAGTAGACAGTATAAAACAATTAAAAAAAATTATGGGACTTAAATTTGATACTGTTTTATTAGACAATATGAAACCTCAAATTTTGAAAACTGCTGTAAAATTAATTAACAAGAAATACGAAACCGAAGCATCTGGTGGTGTAAATTTAAAAAATATAAAAAAAATATCAAATACTGGTGTAGACAGAATTTCAATTGGATGTTTAACCCACAGTGTTACAGCGCTTGATTTTAAATTAGAAATCTAAATAACTATTTTTTCAATTGAGCTTGTGCAGCAGCTAATCTTGCAACAGGTACTCTGTACGGGGAACAAGAAACATAATTTAAACCAGTTTTGGCACAAAATTCTATACTTTTTGGATCTCCACCATGTTCTCCACAGATACCTAGTTTAATTTTTTTGTTTTGAGCTCTTCCTTTTTCTGATGCAATCTCAATTAAATCTCCAACTCCTTCATCAATAGATACGAATGGATCGATATCAAATATTTTATTTTCAATATAATCATTCAAAAATTTTCCACTATCATCCCTACTTATTCCAAATGTTGTTTGGGTTAAATCATTTGTTCCAAAACTAAAAAATTCTGCATGTTTTGCGATATCTTTTGCTTTAATAGCAGCTCTTGGCAACTCAATCATTGTGCCCACCAAAAAGTCAAGTTTTGTTTTACTTTCTTCTTGAACTCTTTTTGCAACTCTTACCACAAGATCTTTCATAATTTTTATCTCAGCTTCGGTTGAAACTAAAGGAATCATGATTTCAGGAATAATTAATTTAATTTTTTGTTTTTTACACTGAACCAATGCTTCAAATATAGCTCTGCATTGCATTTCATAAATTTCAGGGAAAGAAATTCCTAATCTACATCCTCTATGACCAAGCATAGGGTTTTGCTCATGAAGTTCGGAAATTCTTATTTCTAATTCTTTAACAGGTATTTTTAAAGATTTTGCAACTTCATTTATTTCTTTATCACTCTTAGGTAAAAATTCATGTAGAGGAGGATCCAACAATCTAACTGTTACTGGTAATCCGCTCATTATTTTAAAAATTTCAATAAAATCTTTTTTCTGATGCGGTAAAAGTTTTGATAGAGCTGAAGCTCTATCTTCTTTCGACTTTGATAATATCATTTCTCTAACAGATAAAATTCTTTCCTCATCAAAAAACATATGTTCTGTTCTACATAAACCAATTCCCTCTGCACCAAAATCTCTAGCGGTTTTACTATCTAATGGTGTTTCTGAATTAGTTCTTATTTTTAATTTTCTAAATCCATCAGCCCAACTCATTAATTTTGAAAAATCACCAGATATTTCTGGTTTTACAGTTTTTACTTCTCCTACAATTATTCTACCTGTTGATCCATCAATTGTTATTAAATCACCTTCTTTAATCTCTTTATTGTTAGCTTTAAATAACTTGCTCTCGTAGTCTATTTCTATTTCACTAGATCCAGACACACATGGTCTTCCCATTCCTCTAGCAACAACTGCAGCATGACTAGTCATACCACCTCTTGCAGTTAATATACCTTTGGCTGCATGCATTCCGTGAATATCTTCTGGTGAAGTTTCTACTCTAACTAAAATCGTGCTTTGCATCATGCTGTTTAATCTTTCTGCCTCATCAGATGTAAAGACTACCTTTCCACTTGCAGCACCAGGTGATGCTGGTAATCCTTTAGCAATTACTTCAATACTTGCATTTTCATCTAATGTTGGATGGAGCAAAGTATCTAGAGAATTTGGCTCAATTCTTAAAACAGCTTCTTTCTTTGAAATTAATTTTTCTTTAACCATATCAACTGCAATTTTTACAGCTGACTTAGCAGTTCTTTTTCCTGATCTAGTTTGAAGCATCCAAAGCTTTTTATTTTCAACGGTAAATTCTACATCCTGCATGTCTTTGTAATGTTTTTCCAATTTAAATAATATTTTTTTAAGTTGTTTAAAAACTGAAGGCATAGATTCTTCCATTGATTGCAAAGTTTCTTTAGAATCTTTTCTTGCTTTTTTTGTTATATGTTGAGGTGTTCTGGTCCCTGCTACAACATCTTCGCCCTGGGCATTGATTAAATATTCTCCATAAATTTCATTAGTTCCATCAGAAGGATTTCTAGTAAATACAACGCCTGTAGCACAATCATTTCCCATGTTTCCAAAAACCATAGATTGAACATTTACTGCTGTACCCCAATGTGAAGGTATTTGATTTAATTTTCTATAAACCTTTGCTCGATGACTTTCCCAAGATAAAAATACTGCACTGATAGCCCCAATTAACTGTTCATTAACATTTTGGGGAAATTCTTTTTTTGTTTTATCTTTAATTATATTTTTAAAATCTTTTATTAAACCGTCCCAATCATTTTCATCTAATTCAGTATCTAATAATACACCTTTTGTTAATTTATAATTTTCAATAAGTTCCTCAAAATTATAACTTTCAACACCCAACACTACATTTGAGTACATTTGAATAAATCTTCTATAGCTGTCTTTTGCAAATCTCATGTTTGAGGTTTTGTTCGCAAGTGCAATTACTGTTTTATCGTTTAGACCCAAATTTAATATAGTATCCATCATGCCTGGCATCGAAACTCTTGCTCCTGATCTGACGGAGACGAGTAATGGATTTTTCAAATCACCAAATTTTTTTCCAGAGTCTTTTTCTATATTTTTGAGTTCTTTGTTGATTTCTTGTAAAATTTTTGAATTTAATTTTTTTTTATTTTTATAAAATAAATCACACACCTCAGTTGATATGGTAAAACCTGGAGGCACAGGTAAGCCCATTTTCCCCATTTCAGATAAATTTGCACCTTTTCCACCAAGTATGTTTTTGGGTTTTTTAATTTTTTTTGTATCTTTTGATTTAAAATTAAATACAAATTTTTTCATTTAAGCTTCTATTTTTGAAAAGTTAAAATAATTATCGAAGCTTTTACACAACATTGCTAAAAGTTCTAGTCTGTTTTTTTTAATTGCATCGTCTGGGTCATTCACAACAACATTGTCAAAAAAATCATTTAGTTGTGATTTTGAGTTAGACAATACAACAAGGCTTTCTTCGAAATTTTCTTCTCTACCTACGCTTGAAAAATATTTTCTTATTTCATGTATTTTTTTATAAAGATTTTTTTCATAATCATTTTTGAATAAACCAGGGTCAGCTGAACCATTGTAATTTTCTAAATTTTTTTCTTCACTTAGCAATATATTTGAAGATCTCTTGTAAATAGCAACAGCATCTTGTCCAAATTCTTTATTAATACTTTTATTTAACACATGTGATTTTTTATAAATTTTTAACAAATCATCGATTGTAAAACTAGAGCTAGCACTTTCTACAATGTCATTTCTGATCTGTTTTTCTTTTAGATAATTTTTAATTCTATCAAGAATAAAATCTCCAAGATCATTTTGGATTTTTTTAATATCAAATTCAAAACCTTGTTCTTTATAAAGTGCACAAGAATAATTAATCAAATCCTTGATTTTAATTTTTTTGTCATTTTCAATTATTAATCTAACAAGACTAATTGCCATTCTTCTTAATGCATATGGATCTTTTGAACTTGATGGTTTTAAATTGAGGCCAAAAAAACCTACAAGAGAGTCTATTTTATCACTTAGGGACAAAGCCATACTGTAAGGCTTTTTAGGAACTTTTGTATCCATGCCTATAGGCAAATAATGTTCAGAAACCGCTAAGCAAACATCTTTGTCAAAACCTTGTGTTTCTGCAAAATAGCCACCCATTATACCTTGAAGTTCCGGAAATTCGCCAACTAAATCTGACATTAAATCTACTTTGCATATGGAAGATGCTATCTCCATTTTCTCTTTACTAATTAAAAGTTCATCAGAAATTAATGCACTAAGTTTTCGCATTCTTTGAATTTTATCAAAATATGTACCTAGTCCCTTAAAATAATTAATATTTTTTAATTTTGATACTTGCTTAACTAAATTTTGAGATTTATTTTTTTTCCAAAAAAATTCTGCATCACTCAATCTAGCTTCTACAACTCGTTCGTTACCAGATTTAACAAAACCTTTTTTATCTTGGATGTCTGAAATTACAAAAAAAGAGTTGGTTATATTTTCTTTTTTATCAAAAGTAGGAATATATTTTTGATGTGTTTGCATTGTTATAATTAAAATTTCTTTAGGTATTTCCAAAAATTTTTTATCAAATTCACAAATAAGAACTTTTGGTTTTTCTACAATATTGGTTATTTCTTCTAATAATTTACTGTCTAAATTTAACTTAAGGTTTTTTTTAGCAGATATTTTTTCTAATTCTGAAACTATAAAATTTTTTCTTTTTTCATGGTCTATTATTATTCCATTATTTTTGAAAAAGCTTAGGTATGAAGTAAAATTATTAAATAATTTTGTTTTTTCCTCCAATTCCTTATCCACAAAAGTTTGATTTGAGCTTAATAAATGCTTAAAGCTGAATTGTAGTTTTTTTCCATCTAATACTGCTAAAATGGACTTTAATGGTCTTCCCCAATATAGGTTATTTTCTCCCCATTTCATTGATTTCTGCCAACTGATTCTGAGTAATAGACTTTCAAAATTTTTCTTTAATAAATCTGATAGTTTTATTTTTTTTTTAGGTATTTTGTAAAAATAAAATTCTCCCTTATCAGTTTTTTTTTTATAAATTTTATTTTTTGAAAGATTGTTAGATTTTAAAAATCCATCTAAAGCTTTTTCCGGTGCTAAGACGCTTGGTCCCTTTTTTTCCGATGCTTTATAAAAAATATCTTTTGGTAAGTTTTCAATTTTTATTGCGATCCTGTTTGGTGTTGAGAATACTTTGGGCTCATTTTTTAATTTAACTGAATTTTCCTCAAAAAATTTTTTAAGAATTTCTTTTAATTGTTCTCTTGCTTTTATTTGTAATTTTGCAGGAACTTCTTCACTAAATAGTTCTAAAAATAATTCTGACACTTTAACTTTGGCTTTCTACCCAAATTTTTCCAATTTCTTTTGTTAAATCTCTAATTCTAGCAATATACTCTGCCCTTTGCGCAACACTAATTACTCCTCTTGCGTCCAATATATTAAAGACATGACTTGATTTTAAACATTGATCGTATGCTGGTAATGAAATTTTTTTATCTATCATTGATTTTGCCTCATTTTCTAACATATCAAACATTTTGAATAGACTGTCTGTATTTGCGTGCTCAAAATTATATGCTGAAAACTCTTTTTCTGCTTGATGAAATACATCTTTATATAAAATACCATCATCATTCCAATTAAGATCAAAAACATTTTTTTTATTTTGAATAAACATACATAATCTTTCAAGACCGTAGGTAATTTCAACAGAAATTGGGTTGCATTCAATTCCTGCCATCTGTTGAAAATAAGTAAATTGAGTAACTTCCATACCATCGCACCATACTTCCCAACCTAGTCCAGCAGCACCTAAAGTAGGACTTTCCCAATCATCCTCTACAAATCTAATATCATGTTCATCATGCTTAATACCAATTGATGCAATACTATTTAGGTAAAGTTTTTTTATATTTTTTGGTGAGGGTTTTATTAAAACTTGAAATTGGTAGTAATGTTGAAGTCTATTTGGATTTTCTCCATATCTCCCATCTGTTGGTCTTCTTGATGGTTGCACATATGCTGTTTTCCATGGTTTGCTGCCAAGTGACCTTAATGTAGTTGCCGGATGGAAAGTTCCCGCTCCTACCTCTAAATCATAAGGCTGAAGAATTATGCAACCTTGCTTAGACCAATATCTTTGCAAATTTAAAATTGTTTCTTGAAAAGATAATACTTTAGTTTTTTTCTCTTGAGGTTTTTTAGAAACCATATCTTTGCCAAATAGATCTTTCTTCAATGACACTAATTAATTTATCAGCATGATCTTCTGAGGAGGATAATTTTTTTGCCAACCATCCTTTGCTTTTTTCAAAGACTTTAACCTCAACATCCTCTCCAAATTTTTCTCTTAAGATCTGCTCAGCATTGCCTAATCCATCAATTAATCCAAGTTCTTTTGATTTCTTTCCAGACCAAAATTCCCCAGAAAATAATTCAACTCCCATATCTTTTTTTAACTTTTTATTTCGGCTTTCTTCTACAACATTAATGAACTCTTGGTGCAGTTCTAGCTGTATGCTTTTTAATCTTTCAATATCTTCTTTTTTTTCATCAAGAAATGGATCTAAAGTACTTTTATTTTTGCCAGCGGTGTAAACTCTTCTTTCTACACCAATTTTTTGTATAAGATCTTTAAAACCGAAAGATGAATATATCACGCCTATTGAACCTATTATTGAGCTAGCATTTGCGTAAATTTCATCTCCTGAACAAGCAATTAAATAACCTCCGGATGCCGCAACATCTTCTGCAAAAACAATAACCTTTTTTTTATTTTTTTTAGCTTGTTCTCTTATTAGCTTATAAATTAAATGAGACTGAACAGGAGATCCCCCAGGTGAATTTATAGTTATTGCTACAGCTTGAGCCTTTTTTACTGAGAAAGCTTTTTTAATAATATCTTCTTGGCTTGAATATTCTATTCCTTGCTTAAACTTTCCTACATTTCCAATAACTCCTGTTAATCTGATGTGACTAACAATTTTTTTTTTTTTGAAAAATGAGAACATAATAATGCTTATTAAAAATTTAAATATTAATAAAGCCTACTTATAGTTGAAGAAATAGGTGCGTCAATTGATAAGTATTATAATACAGTTTATGTAATAATTTAAAAACATGGGATCTGTAGTTCAATTAAAGCAATCAATCAATAATTCATACACTGAATTGTTAAAGTCAGTTGAAGATAAACTGACTTTAGTAGACGAAAAAATATCTTCAAAATTATCAAGTAGAGTTGAACTTATACAAAAAATGACAGGCTATCATCTTGATACAGGTGGAAAAAAATTACGAGCTCTTCTTACATTATCTAGCTCAAAACTGTGTGGATATGCTAAGGGTGGAAGAGATATTAATCTTGCAGCATGTGTAGAATTAATTCACGCCGCAACACTAATGCACGATGATGTGATTGATAACGCTTCTGTAAGACGTAATAAAAAGACTCTTAATACAATATGGGGCAACAAATCATCCATACTTGTTGGAGATTATTTGCTTAGCAGATGTTTTGAAATGATGGTCGAAGATGGTTCCCTGGAAATATTAAAACTTTTGTCTTCTACATCTGCAGAAATAGCGCAAGGCGAAGTATTGCAACTTCAGCATCATGGGGAAACAGATATGTTAGAAGAAACTTACTTGAAAATTATATCCCTGAAAACCGCAGCACTGTTCTCTGCATCTACAAAGGTAGGAGGAATTTTGGCTGATAAAGACAACAAGCACAAAGAAGCTTTGGAATTTTATGGAAAAAATTTAGGATTAACATTTCAAATAGCTGATGATGCTTTAGATTATAATTCTGAATTGAAGTTGTTTGGAAAAAAAATTGGTAATGATTTTTTTGAAGGAAAAGTAACGCTGCCTATAATACTTTTATACCAAAGATCATCTTATGAAGAAAAAAAATATTTAAAGAAGATATTTGAAAAACCAAACAGAGACGAGATGGAATTTAAAAATATTCTTTCAAGTATAAAAGAATATAAAATTATAAATGAATGTTATAAAAAAGCAGAATATTTTATCAATTTAGCTTCAAATTCACTTTCTATTTTTGAAGAAAGTAAAGAAAAGCAAATACTTAAAAATTTAACTTCTTTTAGTATTCAAAGAAATTTTTAAGGGGATAGTAAAATTTTTTTCCAATTATTATCTTCTTTAATATATTTTAGTCTTTCATGAATTCTATGATCTCCATCAAGCCAAAACTCTATTGATCTAGGTTTTAACCTCCAACCAGACCAATGACCTGGCCTTGGAACATTATTTTCATCAGGATATTTTGATTTAAAATTTTCAATTGCATCCATAAGTTCTTTTCTATTTGAAATTATTGAACTTTGATTAGAGGCCCAAGCACCTATCCTACTTTCATAATTTCTGCTCGAATAATATTCATCTGCTTCTTTATTTGAAACTTGTTCAGCCTCTCCTTCTATACGAATTTGTCTTAAAAGACTTTTCCAGTGAAAACACATCGAGATGTTTGGATTATTTTTTATAGATTTACCTTTGTCGCTGTTAAAATTTGTAAAAAAGACAAAGCCATTATCATTAAAATCTTTCAGTAATACCATTCTAACAGAATTGAACCCATTTTTATCAGATGTTCCTAAAGCGACAGCATTTGGATCATTTGGTTCTGATTTTTTTGCTTCTTCAAACCATTCTTTAAATAAATCAAAAGGATTGTCTTTTTCTTTAAAACAAATATTTAAGCCAAGTGAATTTTTTTCATTCATAATTTAAACAAAATAACTTATATAATAAAAAAATGTCTTTTAATACCTTTGGAAAAATTTTTAGATTTACGACTTGGGGTGAATCCCATGGCCCAGCAATTGGTTGTGTAGTTGATGGTTGTCCTCCTAATATAAAATTAAGTGTTGATGAGATCCAAAAAGAATTAAATAAAAGAAAACCCGGTCAATCTAAATTCACAACTCAAAGAAAAGAAGATGATAAAGTTGAAATTTTATCTGGTATGTTCGAAGGCAGAACCACAGGAACACCGATCTCAATGATAATTTATAATAAAGATATGAGATCTAGAGATTATGGAAATATTAAAAATAAATTTAGACCTGGACATGCTGATTTTACATATTTTAAAAAATATGGAATTAGAGATTATAGAGGCGGTGGAAGACAATCTGCTAGAGAAACTGCATGCAGAGTCGCGGCAGGTGCAGTTGCAAAACAAATTTTGAAATTTAAGTTAGGAAAAAAATATGAAGTTATAGGAGGTGTAACTCAATTAGGAATTTTAGGATCTAATCCAAAAAATTGGAACGATAAATTTATTCAAAAAAATCATTTATTTTGTCCAGATAAATCTGTTTTAAAACTTTGGGAGAAATATCTGCTAAGTATAAGAAAAGCAGGCTCCTCGTGTGGAGCAATTATTGAAGTGAGAGCAAAGGGTGTGCCAATTGGTTTGGGAGCACCGATATATTCAAAATTAGATATGGACTTAGCATCTGCGATGATGAGTATTAATGCTGTAAAAGGTGTAAATATTGGATCGGGCATGAATTCTGCTCAATTAACAGGAGAAGAAAATTCAGATGAAATTAATCAAAAAGGTAAATCTACTAAATTTAATTCAAACAATGCGGGCGGAATTCTAGGAGGAATATCTAGTGGACAAGATATTATTGTCTCATTTGCAGTAAAACCAACATCTTCTATTTTATCTTCAAGAAAAACTATTGATAAATTTGGAAAGAACACCACTATCTCAGTGAAAGGTCGTCATGACCCATGTGTTGGTATAAGAGCCGTCCCAATTGGTGAAGCAATGATGCACTGTGTAATATTAGACCATTACTTAATGCACAAAGCTCAGTGTGAAAGTTAATTTATTTTCTTTATCACTACTTTAGAATTCAATATCTCCAATATTTTATTTTCAATTGAAGATGCATCTAAACCAGCTACTTTATACATTTTTTCCGGTTTATCGTGATCTATAAATTTGTCTGGGAGTATCATTGATCTGAATTTTAAGTTTGAGTCTAAAAGATTGTTGTCATTTAAAAATTGATTTACATGTGAACCAAATCCACCAATTGCTCCCTCCTCAATTGAAATAATTGCTTCATGATTTGTTGCTAATTGCCAAATTAAATTATGATCAAGTGGTTTTGCAAATCTTGCATCTACAATTGTTGGGTTAATACCTTTTTTAGATAAATTTTCTTCTGCCATCATGCACTCATTTAATCTTGCTCCAAAATTCAAAATTGCAACTTTTTTTCCTTCTTTAATCACTCGTCCTTTTCCAATTTGAATTTTTTCTGAAATATTTGGCAATTCCAGTCCTATTCCATTACCTCTAGGATATCTAAATGCAGATGGTTTATCGTTTATTTCAACAGATGTATTGATCATTCTAACTAATTCTGCTTCATCGCTTGCAGCCATCACAATAAAATTCGGCAAAGTGGATAAATACGTGATATCAAAAGACCCAGCGTGTGTAGGTCCATCCGCTCCAACTAAACCAGCTCTATCAATAGCAAATCTGACAGGTAAACTTTGAATTGCTACGTCATGAACGACTTGGTCATAAGCTCTCTGCAAAAATGTAGAATAAATTGAAGCATAAGGTTTATAACCTTCTGTTGCTAATCCGGCTGCAAAAGTTACAGCATGTTGTTCCGCAATACCAACATCAAACATTCTTTTTGGGAATTTATTACCAAATAGATCCATTCCTGTTCCTGAAGGCATAGCTGCAGTAATTCCAACTATCTTACTGTCATTTTCTGCATGTTTTATAAGCGTATTTGCAAATACTTTTGTGTACGAAGGAGCATTTGAACTGCTCTTTTGTTGCACACCAGTTTTAACATCAAATTTAGATACTCCGTGATATTTATCATCTGATTTTTCTGCAAAACTATAGCCTTTACCTTTTTGAGTTTTAATATGTATTAAAATTGGGCCTTCATGTTTCGAGTCTTTAGCATTTTTTAAAACTGACAATAATACATCAAGGTCATGTCCATCTATTGGACCAATATAATAAAAACCTAAAGAATTAAACAATGTGCCGCCTGTTACAGCTGATCTTAAAAAATCTTCTGCAGCACCAGCCTTTTTGCTAAATCTTTTAGAGAATGATGAAATAATTAATTTTAAAGTTTCTCTGAAATTGAAATAGATTTTTCCAGAAAATATTTTTGCAAGATATGATTTCATTGCTCCAACAGGTTTTGCAATTGACATGTCATTATCATTTAAAATAACAATCATTTTAGTTTTTGAGTCTCCCGCATTATTCATTGCCTCATAAGCCATACCTGCGCTTATTGCTCCATCTCCAATTACTGCAACTACTTCATCAGATTTATTTGATAATTTATTTGCGGTGGCAATACCTAAGCCAGCAGAAATAGATGTTGAGCTATGTGCTGCACCAAAAGGATCAAATTCACTCTCAGATCTTTTGGTAAAGCCAGACAAACCATCACCCTGTCTTAAGGTTTTGATTTTATCCTTTCTGCCTGTAAGTATTTTATGAGGATAAGATTGATGTCCAACATCCCAAATAATTTTATCTTTTGGAGTATCAAATATATAATGCAGGGCAACTGTTAACTCAACTACACCAAGCCCAGCTCCTAGATGACCGCCTGTCTCTGAAACAGCACTTATCATTTCAGATCTAAGTTCTTCAGCAAGAATTTTAAGTTCTGAATGATTTAAAGATTTTAGATCAGATGGAAAATTTACTTTTTGAAGGTATTTATAATCACTCATTTACTTATTTCTTTTAAGAATAAAATTAATAGTATTTTTTAAACTTTGTGATTTTTTATCATACTTTTTCAAAGCATCAAAAATTTCTTCTTTTAAATTAATCGCATATTGAACAGTATTTTGGTATCCAAACAAGTTTAACAGAGTGGCTTTACCTTTAATCTTGTCTTTCTGGGTTTTTTTTCCAGCAGCAAAAGAGGTTCCTTTATAATCAATTAAATCATCAGCAATTTGAAATAAAAGTCCAATCTGCTCACCTATTTTTTCAAATTTTTTTATTTCTTTTAATTTTCCTGAAACAATTACAGGTGCTACGGTACAAAAGGAAAACAATTTTCCAGTTTTTTTGATTTGCATTTCTATAATTTTTTTTGCCGATTTTTTTTGTTTTTCAAAACTTAAATCTGAAAATTGGCCACCAGCAATTCCTTCGTGGCCTGAGGATTTAGATAAATAATTCACAAGAAAAATTTTTTTTTGGTTATCTATTTTTAACTTTTTATCAGACAAGATTTCAAAAGCTAAAGTTAAAAGAGAATTTCCCGCAAGTACGGCAGTTGATTCTCCAAATTTTTTATGTGTGCTTGGTTTTCCTCTTCTTAAATCATCATCATCCATGCATGGAAGATCATCATGTATTAAAGAGTATGCATGAATACACTCAACAGCAGATCCAATAGCAATAATTGTTTGATAATTAATATTAAATATCTGGCCAATATCATAAATAATTTTAGATCTAATTTTTTTTCCACCAGGAAGTAAACCGTACGACATTGGTTTGATTAAGTCTGTTCTTTTTTGATTTTTTAAATATTTTACTAAAAATTTATTTGTATCTTTTGCAATTTTATTTAATTTTTTTTTTGACATTTTTAGTTGATATTTCTTGAATTTTTAATTTAGTTATATCTGATATTTCTTTTGCAGATTTTTGAAATTTTTTTTCTATTAAATTATTTAATCTTATTAACTTTTGATATTCATCTAAAGACTCCTCTAGATTTTTTTGGTTTTCTAAATTATGAATTATCTTATTGGCTATTTCAGTTAACTCATTTAAAGTTTTTGAATTAATATCATCTGGCAAATTTTTTTCATTCATATAATAGTTGGTATTATTATATGAATACTAATCTTTCAAATATTAAAAAGGCTGCATATTATTTAAATAATAATGATTGCGTAGCAATTCCCACTGAAACTGTTTATGGTTTAGCGGCCAATGCGTATTCAGGTAAAGCAACAAAGAAAATTTTTATTCTTAAAAAAAGACCCAAAACAAATCCACTAATTGTTCACTATTTGAATTTAGCTGATCTTAAAAAGGACTGTGAAATTGATAAACAATTTTTAAAACTTTATTCAAGATTTTGCCCAGGTCCCATAACATTTGTATTGAAATTAAAAAAAGGGAGCAAAATTTCAAAAAATGTTACCAATAAAAAAACAACTATTGCAGTCAGATTTCCAAAACATAAACTCACTAGAAAATTGCTAAAAATTCTAAACTTTCCTTTAGCTGCACCTAGTGCAAATATTTCTCAAAGAATAAGCTCCGTAACCAAACTGGATGTAGTTGAAGAATTTGGTAAAAAAATCAAATTTGTGTTGGATGGAGGGAGATCAAGAGAAGGGCTGGAGTCAACAATAGTAAATTTGGTTGGTAAACAAAAAATATTAAGGCTAGGTAGTATTGAAAAAAATAAAATTGAGAAATATCTATTTAAGAATAATAAAAAATCTCAACAAAAGATAACCGTGCCTGGTCAGGGAAAAATTCATTATTCACCTGGAATACCAATGAGATTAAATATTAAAAAGCCAAAAAAATCTGAGGCTTTTCTTTTAATATCTAAAAGAAAGAATAAAAATAAAAACTATTTTTATTTAAGCAAAAATAAAAACTTAAGAGAAATTGCTAGAAACCTTTATAAAACTTTAAGAATAGTAAAAAATTTAGGTTTTAAATCTATATCTGTAGAAAAAATACCTAATAAAGGTATTGGAGAAACAATAAACGATAGATTATTAAGAGCAGCAAAAAGAAAATGAAACCCATTGTCGAAGTAAAAAATTTGAGGAAAAATTATGGTGAAAAAGAAGCAGTTAAATCAATCTCATTCAAAATTAATGAAAATGAAATACTCGGACTATTAGGTCCTAATGGTTCAGGCAAAACTACAACGATAGGCATGATGTTGGGTTTGTTAAAACCAACCAGTGGCGACATACTAATTGAGGGAAAAAAAATTGAAGAAAATAGAATTGAAATTTTAAAAAAAATAAATTTTATTTCACCCTATATCGAGCTACCAAAAAAATTAACTGTAAAACAAAATTTAATTGTTTTTGGAAAACTTTATAAAATCAATAAATTGGACGAAAGAATAGATTATTTAACATCAAAATTAAGACTTGAAGATATATTAAATCGAATTACTGGAGAACTTTCATCTGGACAAAAAAATAGAGCTAGTCTTGCAAAATCATTAATTAATGATCCAAAAGTATTATTATTAGATGAGCCAACAGCATCATTGGATCCAGAAATTGGAGATTTTATAAGATCTTTCCTTGAAAAATATAAAAAAGAAAAAAAAATTTCTATATTGCTTGCATCACATAATATGAATGAAGTTACAAGGCTATGTAAATCTATCTTAATGATGAAAGATGGAAAACTCATCGATAGCGGTAACCCTGAAATGTTAATACAAAAACATGGAAGAAAAAATTTAGAGGAAGTTTTTTTAAAACTCTCAAGGAGTAAAAATGAGTATAATTAAAATGTACGGTCTTTTTTTACGTCATTTTTATCTAATAACTAGATCCTTTCCTAGAGTATTAGATTTAATTTATTGGCCATCAATTCAAATAACTTTATGGGGATTTATTTCAAATTTTTTTGCATCTAATACAACTTATTACAATAATGCAGTAGGAGTAATATTAACATGTGCAATTCTTTATGATTTTTTATTTAGAACAAGCATAGGCTTTAATATGCTATTTCTAGAGGAAATTTGGAGTAGAAATTTTACAAATTTATTTATTGCACCGCTAAAAATAAGTGAAATATTAAGTTCTCTGATTTTTACTGCACTAGTTAGAGCATTGATTGGTCTTATACCGGCTATCTTATTAACCTCTCCATTATTTGGAATTTCGATATTAGACCTTGGTGTATATTTATTTTTTCTTTTTTTGAGTTTATATATTTTTGGGATAACTTTAGGAATTTTAGTATCTGCAGGACTTTTAAGATTTGGACCTTCATTTGAAAATATTGCGTGGTCAACTATGTTTTTATTAGCGCCATTTGGTTGCATTTATTATCCGGTAGATATTTTACCTGAATTTTTCCAAAAAATTGCATATATGCTACCTCTTGTTTACATCTTTGAGGAAGCAAGAAATATATTAATAAATAATACAATTGATATTTCAAACTTGATAAAAGCATTTGCATTTAATCTATTTTATATTTTTATTTCAATTTCTTTATTTTTTTATTCATTTAATAAAGCTAGAGAGAAAGGGACACTTATAAATATAGGCGAATAGTGGTGGTGCGCCCGCAAGGAGTCGAACCCTGAACCTCCAGAGCCGAAATCTGGCGCTCTATCCAGTTGAGCTACGAACGCATATTATATTATTATATTAATAAATGAAAAATATCATTAATTTAGTAGTAGATCAAAAGTCACAAGGAAAAAGATTAGACTCTTATATTGCTGAAAAAAAAGAGGAATTAAGTAGAACAAGGGTAAAAAATTTAATTATCAATGGCAGTATCAAAGTTAATAATGAAGAAGTCAAAGAGCCATCAAAAAAAATTTTTGAAGAAGATACAATTACCCTAAATATTCCTGAGCCAAAAAAAGCATCTCTAAAACCATATAAATATAAATTAAATATAATTTATGAAGATGAGGATTTGCTTGTGATTGATAAATTAGCTGGAATATCAATGCATCCAGGTGCGGGTAACTACGATAATACAATAGTAAATGCACTAATGAATTTGGAAAATAAAAATTTCTCAAATATCGGGGATGAACTAAGACCAGGAATAGTTCATAGAATTGACAAAGATACTTCAGGACTAATAGTTATAGCAAAAAATAATTATACACATGAAAATTTATCTTCTCAATTTTCAGATCATACTATCTCGAGATTATATCAAGCTTTAGTTTGGGGAAAATTGAGACCTCAACATGGAGTAATTGAAACTTTAATCACCAGAAGTTCGAAAAATAGACAGCTGATGGAGGTTGGAATTGTTAAAGGAAAAAAAGCTATAACAAATTATAAAACTTTAGAAATATTTGAAAATTCTAAAGTACCAACCCTTAGTCTAGTTGAATGCAAACTTGAAACAGGAAGAACTCATCAAATCAGAGTACACATGAGTTATAAAGGTAATAATATTTTAGGTGATAAAAAATACAAAAAAAAATTTAAAAAACTAAAAAATATAGATCCAGAAATTGAAGATGTTTTATCAAACTTAAATAGACAATTTTTGCACGCAAAAATTTTAGGCTTTACTCACCCAAAATCTGGTAAAAGATTAGAATTTTCATCTAATTTACCAATTGAACTAGAAATTATTCTAAAAAAGCTAAGGAAATCCAATAAATAAAGATATTGTAAAATAAATTTTCTTTATTACATAAATACCTCGATGAGCACTACTTCTTACAACTTACCATCTTTATCAAATGAAGGTGGTTTAGCGGCATATTTAGCCCAGATAAAAAAATTTCCAATGCTAGATGCAGAGGAAGAATATATGCTTGCAAAGAATTGGCAGACAACTGGAAATGTAAAGTCTGCAGAAAAATTAGTAACAAGTCACCTTAGATTGGTTGCTAAAATCGCCATGGGTTACAAAGGGTACGGCTTACCTCTAAATGAAATGATATCTGAGGGTAACGTAGGATTAATGCAAGCAGTTAAAAAATTTGAACCTGAAAAAGGTTTTAGGCTTGCAACTTATGCAATGTGGTGGATCAAAGCATCAATACAAGAATATATTTTAAGATCTTGGAGTTTGGTGAAAATAGGTACAACAACTGCCCAGAAAAAATTATTTTTTAATTTAAAAAAACTTAAGAATCAAATTGCACCAAGAGCTGAGGGTGATCTGAGAGATGAGCATGTAAAAGATATTGCAAATAGATTGGATGTAAGTGAAGACGAGGTAGTTTCTATGAACAGACGTCTTTCAGGTAAAGAACAATCTTTAAATGCACCAATTGGGGAAGATGGTGATGAATGGCAAGATTGGGTAGTAGATGATCAAATGGATCATGAATTAAAATTTGCTCAAAATGAAGAGATGGAACAAAGAAAAGATTTATTACAAGACTCGATTAAAATCTTAAACGATAGGGAAAAAGAAATCTTATATTCAAGAAGGTTAACAGATGACCCAATTACTTTAGAAGACTTGAGTAAAAAGTATAAAATAAGTAGAGAAAGAATTAGACAAATTGAAAATAAAGCTTTTGAAAAGCTTCAAAAACATATGCTAAATTCTGCTAAATCCAAAAACCTTTTGCCCGCAAACTAATTTCCAAAAGGATCTTCTATTAATATTGTATCGTTTCTCTCTGGACTTGTGGATATGCTTGAAATTCTAGTTTCAATGAATTTCTCTAAATCCTTAATATAAATTTTTGCATTTTCTGGAAGTTCATCAAATTTTTTGCAGCCAGCTGTAGATGTTTTCCATCCTTTATAAGTTTTATAGATTGGTTTTACTTTATTTTGATCATCTACAGCAGCTGGCAAATAATCAATCTTTTTACCATCAATTTCATAACCAATACAAAATTTAATTTCATCTAATTCATCTAATACATCTAATTTAGTAAGTGCTATTCCATCAATGCCAGATATTTTAATAGTTTGTCTAACTAAAACACCATCAAACCATCCGCATCTTCTTTTTCTACTTGTAACAGTTCCAAATTCTTTACCTCTATTTCCTAACAATTCACCTATCTCATCTTTAAGCTCAGTTGGAAATGGTCCTTCACCAACTCTTGTCGTATAGGCTTTTGTGATACCTAAAACATAATTTATAGAATTTGGACCACATCCTGATCCGGTTGCAGCTGAAGATGCAACTGTATTTGAAGAAGTAACAAATGGATAGGTTCCATGATCAACATCTAAGAGTATTCCTTGAGCACCCTCAAATAAAATTTTTTTTCCCTTTAGTTTAAATTCATCGAGTTTTTTCCAAACAGGTTTTGAAAATTTAAGTATTTCTGGTGCTAAAATTAGCAAATCCTTTTTTAATTTTTCTTTATTAAATATTGGTTTGTTTAGACCTTTTCTTATCGCATTAT
This sequence comes from Pelagibacteraceae bacterium, assembly GCA_011526385.1. GTDB lineage: Bacteria > Pseudomonadota > Alphaproteobacteria > Pelagibacterales > Pelagibacteraceae > Pelagibacter. The sequence continues at coordinate 20,287 of WTIW01000005.1, forward strand.
GATGCATTAAAACATTATCTAGCCTTTTATCTAAATTATTTTCTGATACTAAATCCATAACTCTTATAGATCTTCTGCCAACTTTATCTTCGTATGCTGGCCCTATTCCTCTTCTAGTGGTTCCTATTTTTGAATTTCCTGCAGCATCTTCTCTAATTTCGTCCATTTCCTTATGGAAAGGTAGTATTAAAGTTGCTGCTTCTGATATAATTAAATTTTTTTCACTTACAGCAACTCCTTTGGATTTTATTTCATCAATTTCATCTAAAAGCGCCCATGGGTCAATTACAACTCCATTGCCTATAACTGATATTTTGTCTTTCCTAACTATTCCCGAGGGTAATAATCTTAATTTATAAGTTACACCGTCTATGACGAGCGTATGTCCAGCATTATGTCCACCTTGAAATCTTACAATTATATCAGCTTCACTAGATAACCAGTCGACTATCTTACCTTTTCCCTCGTCTCCCCACTGGGACCCAACTACGACGACATTTTTCATAAAAAATTTTTTTTAATTTTAAAAGTATTTAAATGGTTAATTGGTCCATGGCCTTTACCATAATTAGGTCGTGAACTAATTGCTTCGTTAACATATTTAATAGCCATACTACAAGATTTCTTTAAGGTTTTTCCACATGCATAGTATGTTGCAATAGCACTAGATAAAGTGCAACCTGTTCCATGGGTATTTTTAGTATTAATTTTTTTGTTTTTAAAAATCGATATATTTTTTTTATTTACCAAAACATCATAAATGCTTTTTTGATTAAGATGACCTCCTTTAATTAAAACATTTTTAGCACCAAGATTTAATAAAATATTTGATGCATATATCATGTCTTCTTTTGATAGAATTTTAGTATTAGTTAAAACTTCTGCTTCGGGTATGTTGGGAGTAATCAAAGAGACTTTCTTTACTAAATTATTTTTTAAAATTTTAATAGAATCTTGATCAATTAACCTTGCTCCTCCTTTGGCAACCATTACCGGGTCTAAAACTATTTTTTTAACTTTAATTTTAGATAAAGATTTAAGTACAGATTTAATAACATCAACAGAGTGTAGCATTCCAATTTTAATTGCATCAGGTTTTATATCATTACAAGTAAATTCAATTTGTTTTGATATTTCTTTGTGTGGAATTGGGATTATAGATTTAACACCTGTCGTATTTTGTGTAGTTACTGCTGTTATGGCTGTCATAGCATAACTGCCTAATGCTGTTACTGTTTTTATATCAGCCTGAATCCCTGCACCACCAGAAGAATCTGATCCAGCAATAATTAATATCTTTGATTTAGGTTTCAATTTTTTTTTATTGAGTTAGAGACGATTTTAACGCATTTAGACAATAAACTTTTATCGTGAGACTCACACATAATTCTAATTTTTGGCTCGGTACCAGATTTTCTAACTAACAATCTACCCTTTCCTAAAATAAGTTTTTCTGCTTTTTTGATCGCAGATTTACATTTGGTGGAATTAATCACATTTAGATTTTTAACTTCAACGTTTTCTAGAATTTGAGGTGTTGGTGAAAAAATTGAGAAAAGATCGCTTGCTTTTTTACCTTTTCTCATTGAAAAAAGGACTTCTAATGCAACCATCAATCCGTCACCTGTAGTTGCAAAGTTTCCAAGTATAATGTGACCAGATTGCTCTCCTCCTAGATTAAATTTTTTTTCCTGCATAAGTTCTTTTACATATCTGTCACCAACATTGGATCGGTAAAATTTAATATTTTTATTTCTAAAAAAATTTTCTAAACCATAATTTGACATTAAAGTTCCAATAACCCCTCCTTTTAGAATTTTTTTTCTTTTCCATCTTTCTGCTAGCATTGCTAAAATTTTATCACCATCAATAATATTACTATTTTCATCACACATTATAATTCTGTCTGCATCTCCATCTAAAGAAATTCCAACATTTGCTTTTACCTTTTTTGTTAAAAGTTTAATTTTGTTTGGATAAGTAGACCCACATTTTAAATTAATATTTTTTCCATTTGGGTTTGTGCCTGTAT
>WTIW01000005.1:22418-32210 GCA_011526385.1 Pelagibacteraceae bacterium
TAAGTAGACCCACATTTTAAATTAATATTTTTTCCATTTGGGTTTGTGCCTGTATTAAAAACTTTCGCTCCAAGTGATTCTAATAATTTAGGTGCAGACTTGTATGCTGCTCCATTGGCGCAATCTATAGCAATTTTAATGCCTTTTAACGAAAAAGTTTTTGGAAAGTTTTTTTTTAAAATTTTAATATATTCATCTGTTGCATTCTCAAGTCTTTTGACTCTTCCAAGTTTATTAGAATTGATCAAATTTTTTTCTATTTTAGTGTCTATGATTTTTTCAATTTTTTTTTCTATTTTATCTGACAATTTTAAACCATCAGGTCCAAATAATTTCATTCCATTGTCTGTATAAGGATTGTGTGATGCAGTAATCATTATACCTAGATTTGCTCTCATTTTCTTAGTAAGCATAGCTAAGCCGTTTGTTGGTAACGGTCCAAGTGTAAAAACATGTATACCAGCCGAAGTGAGTCCTGATACTAATGCTGGCTCCAAGGTATAACCTGACAATCTTGTGTCTTTTGCAATAATGGCAATTTGTTTTCTTTTTTTCAAATTTTTAAAATAAGTTCCTGCAGCCAGACCAAATTTAAAAAACATTTCTCCATTAATTTTATTATTGTTAACTTTGCCTCGTATACCATCAGTTCCAAAATATCTTTTACTCATCAAATAAATTTAATTTTCTATATACTTTGATTGCTTGATTTGTTTCATTAACATCATGAACTCTTAAAATTTGAACTCCTTGCAACATTGAAAAAATTGAGGATGCCACTGTTCCTCCAATTCTTTCTTTGCTATCATTTTTTTTAGCTATATCCTTTATAAATCTCTTTCTTGATAAACCTAGTAATATTGGAAAACCTAGGCTATGAAAAATAGAAATTTGATTTATTAACGTAATATTATGTTTCATATTTTTACCAAATCCTATTCCAGGATCTAATATTATATTGTTATGTTTTATCCCTACCGATCTAAGGGATTTTATTTTTTTTTCAAAATAATCGTAAATATCTAGTAACACGTTTTTATAATTTGGTTTGACTTGCATTGTCTGTGGTGTTCCTTGAATGTGATGAATAACGAAAGGTATTTTTGAATTTTTTAGAAAATTAATTGTATTTTTATCATATTCAAATCCTGAAATGTCATTTATTATTTTTACACCGTATTTAAGACTTTTTTGCATAATTTTGCTTTTTCTTGTGTCTAGAGAAAATTGAATTTTTTCTTTTTTAATTATTTTGAGAATATTATTTAATCGCTTCCACTCAACAATTTCAGAAACTTCTTTGGACCCTGGTCTAGTGGATTCTGCACCTATATCTATAATTTTAGCACCAGAACTAACCAGATGTTTTATTTGATCCTTCGCTGATTTTATATTTATATATTTGCCTCCATCTGAAAAACTATCTGGAGTAATATTTAGAATACCCATCAGTACTGGTTTGGCATTAAATTTTATTCCTTTGAATTTTTTTATTCCAGTTATTTTACTTAAATCATTTTTTACTTTTTTTCTTAAATTTAATGGTAGTTTATTTATATCTGATAAGTTTATTGTCCTTTTTGAATTTCTTGTAATTATTTCTACAGATTTAAAATAAATTTTCGCATCTCCATTGAGAGGTAGATGATTTCTTATTTTTTTTTTTGATTTTGTTTTGTAATAAAAATTACACGCTCTTGTGTAATATTTTTCCATTAATATTAATGGACAATTTTAGGTTTTAAACCAATAGAACCAAGTGCTGAACCTTGATCATCTTCTTCTACTTTTAAATCTTCTTTATTTTTTGGATATATATTCTTATTAACTAAATCTAAAATTTCTTCTCCTGTCAAAGTTTCATAGGTTAATAGAGCTTTAGCAAGTTTGTGCAGATCATCAATCTTCTCTGTTAGGACTTTTTTTGCTTTTTCATAACCTTTATCGACAATTTTTCTTATTTCAGTATCAACTTTTCTCGCAGTTTCTTCTGACATATTCTGCTGTCTTGCAACAGATCTTCCGAGAAATACTTCTTCCTCATTTTCTCCATAAGCAACTGGACCAAGTTCTTTACTTAAACCTGCTCTCATCACCATAGCTCTAGCTCTTTTTGTTGCTTGCTCAATATCACTTGCAGCTCCAGTTGTTACTTTATCATCTCCAAAAATTATTTCCTCAGCAACTCTTCCTCCCATTGCAATTGCCATTTGTGCGTGCAACTGTTCTCTTGTTTGAGAAACTTCATCTCTTTCTGGAAGTTGCATAACCATTCCAAGTGCTCTTCCTCTTGGAATTATTGTTGCTTTATGGATTGGATACGCTGCTTTCTCATTTATGGTTACAATAGCATGACCAGCCTCATGGTAAGCTGTTAACTTTTTCTCTTCCTCAGACATTACCATAGATCTTCTTTCTGCACCCATCATTACTTTATCTTTTGCCTCTTCAAACTCTTGATAAGTAACAATTCTTTTATTTTTTCTAGCAGCCAATAAAGCAGCTTCATTAACTAGATTTGCTAAATCTGCACCAGAAAAACCAGGCGTCCCTCTAGCTATCGTTCTTAAATTGACATCAGGTGCCATAGATATTTTTTTAGCATGGACTTTTAATATTTTTTCCCTACCAATTATATCTGGGTTAGAAACGACTACCTGTCTATCAAATCTTCCTGGTCTTAATAATGCTGGATCAAGAACATCAGGTCTGTTTGTTGCAGCAATGATAATTACACCTTCGTTTGTATCAAAGCCATCCATCTCAACTAATAGCTGGTTAAGTGTTTGTTCTCTTTCATCGTTTCCACCTCCAAGTCCAGCTCCACGACTTCTTCCTACCGCATCAATTTCATCTATAAAGATTATGCATGGAGAATGTTTTTTGCCTTGTTCAAACATATCTCTAACTCTTGATGCTCCAACTCCAACAAACATTTCTACAAAATCTGATCCAGATATAGTGAAAAAAGGAACTCCTGCTTCACCAGCTATAGCTCTTGCTAATAAAGTTTTACCTGTACCTGGAGGACCCACCAACAAACACCCCCTAGGTATCTTTCCACCCAGTCTACTAAATTTTCTTGGATCTTTTAAAAATTCTACAACTTCTTCAACTTCTTCTTTTGCTTCCTCAACTCCTGCAACATCATTGAATGTTACTTTTCCCTTTACCTCGTTCATCATTTTTGCTTTTGATCTTCCAAAGCCCATTGCCCCACCTTTTCCACCTTGCATCTGTCTCATAAAAAAAATCCAGACTGCTATTAAAAGCAACATTGGGAACCATGAAAGCAATATTCCGAGAAGTGAAGGCATTTTTTCATCTAACGGACTTGCTGAAATGCTTACACCTCTGTCACTGAGTTTTTGAATTAAGTTTGGATCATCTGGAGCATAGGTGTTGAATTGCTGACCATTTGACAAAACACCTTTAATATTTTTTCCTTGTATCTCTACTTGAACCACCCGACCATTATCAACTTCAGATAAAAATTCTGAGAATATAATAGTATTTTTCTGGGACATTGAGTTTTGTGGGTTTTTAAACATGTTGTAAAGTCCTATGGTAAGTAGGACTATAATTCCCCACATAGCTAAATTTTTGAAATTCATGGTTATAAAGTAAGAATTATTAACAAATAAACAAGTGTCATTTTGTACATTAATTATTGAAAAAACTATATTTCTCTTGAAATAATTAACGATTTACTAACTTTTTCAAAAATACAACCTGATAAAGTAGTTTTAAAATATTTTTCAGATTTTCTGTAGCTTTTATACAAATTAATAATCTTACTTCCTCTAGTAAGTTTAGTTTTTTTTGAAAGATTATTTAAAACTGTATTTAACGATCTAAACACAACCTCATCTGGATGATTAAAAAAATTATCGCTAATTATTACTTTATTTCCAAATCTTGATTTAACATTCATTTGTATGTTTTTTTTTACATAATATTCTATTGCTTCATTGCTTCTATATAAATTTGATAAGGCTAATCCAATATTCAAATTGTTTTCTTTATTTGAAAATAATTTGTTTATAATTTTTCTGACATGAATTCTTAAAAATTTCTCGTTATTGTTACTAGGGTCATTAACAAAACTACCAAATGTGTTTTTTGATACATACATTAGATCTTTTTTAGAAATATTTAAAAGTGGTCTTAGAATTAAAATATTTTTATTTTTATTTATTCTGGAAACTTTATTTTTAAATGAAATAAGACCCTTTAGTCCAGACCCCCTTAACAATCGTATAAAAAAATTTTCATATAAATCATCAAGATGATGTGCAGTTAAGATTGTATCAATATTTCTTTTTTCACTTTCTTTAAATAATAGGTTGTATCTATTTAGTCTTGCTTGTTCTTGAATATTTGAAATCTTTTTTTTTCCTGCCCATTTTAAAATATGTAAATTAATTCCATGATCTTTAAGCAATTTTTTTGTTTTACTTGCCTCTTTAGATGACTCGCTTCTTAATTTATGATCTACATGACAGTACAAATAATCAATTTTTGTTTCTAAAGACATGCACTTAACAAGAAATGTTAAGGCTAAACTATCTGATCCACCTGAAACTGCTACACAGAGTTTTTTATTACTAAATTCATTTATGTTTTTCTTAAATTCTAAGTATATTTTTTTAATTTTACGATTTTTTAGTTTGTTAAAATAAAAATTAGGAATTTTCTTTTTTGCACTCGTATTTTTTTTCTTCATATTTAGCTTTTTGCAGTACTGATTGAGTTGCATCTGGATACTGCTTTTTTACTCCTGCAATCATTAGACATCCTTGATCCTTTTCTCCAATTTGCACTAATGATACCCCTAGCTTTAAAAGATTTATAGGTGCTTTTTCACTTTTTGGATATTTTTGATATCCTTCAAGATATGCAGAAGCAGCATCAGTATACAATTGTCTAATTCTAAATGTTTCAGCATACCAATATTGTGCATTACCAGATAATTTATTTTTTGGATTTGTATCTACAAATTCTCTAAATGCTCTTTCTGCCATATTATAATCCCCAACTTTAAGAAAACTTGTTGCAAATTCGTACTGCTCTTCTGGGGTACCCTCTGGTAAAATTTTTTCTTCTGATTGAAAAGTTTCTGTTACAACTGTTTTGGTTGTATCTACCGATTGGATAGCTTGATTTTCACTTTTATCAGTCATATCTTTATATGAAACCGTTCCTAAATCTTGTGGCTGTGTAGATCCAGGTAAAATTTTTTCTGTATTTGCTTCTGTCTCCACTAGTGAAGAAGTTGTTAGATTGCTAGAACTCTGAGAATTTCCAGTTTCTAATTGTTGAAACCTTAATTGATTATCTGCTTGAACTTTAGATAATCTTGAATTGAGTTTATCAATTTTAAAATTTATCTCTTCATACTTGTTTGTTAACTGTTGAAATTGTTTTTCAATTTCTGAAAGCTTTAGCAAGTGTCTTGTTAGTACATCTTCACTTTCTTTATCCAAATTGTTTGAGCTTGTATTATTTGTTTGTGAAAAAGATTCAGAGTAAACAGCTCTTTCTAGAGTTCTTAAATCTTTCTGAATTAATTCCAGAACTTCTTTGATTTCAGTATTATCTGCTTTTGAGCTTGTAGTTATAATTAGAACAAACGCTAAAAGAAAAAATTTAAAGCTCTTTGCCGTATTTAACATAAAACGATTTGTAATTATAAAAATGGCAAAAAAAAGACCCCTAACAATGAATGTCGGGGTCTTTAAATTTTTAAATAAGTTTTTTAATTAGCTTTAACAGTAACTGATCTTCTGTTTTTTGACCAAGACAGAGGATTTGAACCAGAGTCAACTGGTCTTTCTTTACCGTAACTAATAACTGAAATTCTATCTCCTGAAACACCGTAAGTCATTAGGTAATCTTTTGCAGCATTTGCTCTTCTTTCACCTAATGCCAAGTTATATTCTCTTGTTCCTCTTTCGTCAGCATGACCTTCAAGAACAACATTTACACTTGGATTTTCTCTTAACCATCCAGCTTGTTTTCTAAGAGTGTCTCTTGATTTAGTAGTAAGAATAGACTCGTTAGTTGCAAAGAATACTCTATCTGGAACACCTTTAGCTAAATACTCAACAGTATCTGTTCCTGTATAAACATCTCCTTGAATTTGTGAATCAATCGAAGTTGCTGTTTTTTTAGTTGCACACGCAGAAACAACCATACTTAGTAATATTACTAGAAAAGTATTTTTTAAAATTTTGCTTAAATTCATTAATGCTCCTTAATATTTATTAGAACTTTTTCACAACTAATTAGATGTTTCAAGACTAAAAATCAACAATATTTATGAATTTTTCTGTTAATTTTCCCTAATTACTTAATAAAGATGACCAGGATGGGTCGGATGCATCGGTTTCTGTCTCAACCATTCTTTCATTATATCCAGTTAAATCAATAGACCAAAGTTTTGCACTAAAACCCTCCCCTTTGTCATTTGATTTTGTTTCTCGATAAAATATCAGAACTCTTCCATTTGGCGCCCACGAAGGTGCTTCCTGATAATAGTTTTCCGTTAGAAGTCTTTCTCCTTTTCCATCAGTTCGCATTACACCGATATAAAATTTTCCTTTGTGTAGTTTAGTAAATGCAATTAAATCTCCTCTAGGTGACCAGACTGGTGTTCCGTAAAGACCGTTTCCAAATGATATTCTTTTTACGTTTGAGCCATCGCTGTTCATAACATAAATCTGTTGGTATCCACTTCTATCAGAATTAAAAGTTATATACTTCCCATCCGGAGAATAAGAGGGAGATGTATCAATAGATGGATGATTTGTAATTCTCTCCACAATTCTATTTTCAATATCCATTGTGTAAATATCTGATTTACCATCTTTTGCAAAACTCATAATTATTTTTTTTCCATCTGGTGAAAATCTTGGCGCAAATGTCATTCCTGGAAAATCACCAACAACTTCCTGTATACCTGTTTCAATATCTAGCAGATAAACTCTTGGTAAGTTTCTAAAGTAAGAAAGATATGTTACCATTTGATTAGTAGGATTAAATCTTGGTGTTAAAACAAGTTCATTTCCAAGAGTTAAATATTTAGTGTTAAAACCATCTTGATCCATTATAGCAAGTTTCTTAACTCTTTGAGTTTTTGGACCTTCTTCTGATACATAAATAATTCTTGTATCAAAGTATCCTTTCTCTCCTGTTAGTCTTTCATAAACTTTATCTGTTATTATATGACCAACTCTTCTCCAATTGCTTGGAACAGTTGTAAACGCTAAAGCAAGCATCTCTCTACCTGCTAACACATCCCATAATCTGAACTCAACTTTTAATTTTTCATTTACAGCTGTGACTTTTCCGGTAATTAATGCTTGAGATTTAATTAATGCCCAGTCTTCAAATCTTGGTTTTAAGTGTGCGATATCAGGTTTTTGTAAAAAAGCATCTTTACTTAGTGGGTTGAATAAACCTGATTGTTTAAGGTTGTTTTCAATTACTTTAGATATTTCTGCACCAATATCTTCTAAATTAATTTCTTTTTTAAAAAAAGAGTTTGAAACTTTGTCTTGGAATAATGGAGATACAGCAATTGGTAATGGATTAAGATTACCTCTAGTTATATCTACTTCAATAAGAGAATATGATTTTGAAGAATTTAAAACAAAAACTACAAAAAAAATAATTATAAATTTAACTTTATTCATTAACCACCTAACATTTCTCTCGCATCAAAATTTAATTGTAGATCTTTCCATCTTTCATAGCCACTCGTAGGAACTTTTAGTGGCTGGCATAATTGAATGGCTCTTAAGGCACTCTCTGCTAGCACTTTGTAAAAGCCTTGTCCTGGCATATTCATTCTTGCATGGTCTAATATTTCTGACTTCACTAATGTTCCATCTGGTTTTAATTTCAGCTTTATTCTAACTAACAAATTTTCGTTGTATGGTAAACCTAACGGTATACTCCAGCAACCAAATATTTGTGCTTTTAAAGCATCTTCCTCACTTAAAGTTAATTTTGAAAAATCCATTGAGTCATCTTGAGATTGTGAAATTTTGTCATTTTTTTCAATTGTTTCGCCAATATTTTCTTTAGATTTATCAATTAAAGCTGCGATATTGTTTGGATCAAATAATTCTTTTTTCTCAAATTCAGAAGCTTGCTTTATTTTTGTGTCATCTATTTTTGGTTTTTTTGGTTTGATAATTTCTTTCAAATTTTCATCTTTTTTTAATTCTTCTGATGGTTTCTGTTTAGTTTCTTCTTCAACAGAGAGTTTTTCATTTTTTTTGTCTGGCAAAGGTATTGCATCTAATTTTTCTTTTTTTACTATTTCATTTTTAGTTTCTGGTGTTGGTGTTTTCTTCGATGCAACTTCTGTTATTTTTTCTTTGTTCTTATCTAAATTTACTTCTTTTTTTTCATCTTTTTTTACTTTTTTAGGTGGCGCTTGTTCAGAAACAAGTTTTTCATTATCTTTTTTTACCTTATCAATTATCTTTTTTGCTTTTGGAGCAAAGGGAATGTTTGTTTTATCTGATATTTGAATTAACTCTACAGAAACTAACGGTGGAATATCCAAGGGTTGTTTTGCGATAAAAGGTAAAGTGAATATACTCAACATTACTATTGCAGTATGAAATATAGAGGAAACAAATAAACTTTTGTACAAGTTTACCTCTCTTTGTAAGGCTCTGATATTAAAGCAACTTTAGTAAATCCAGAACCTGAGAGCATTCCCATAATTTCAAGAACTCTTCCATAGTTAATTGTTTTATCTCCTCTTACAAATATTCTGGTATCTGTTCTATTATTTGAAACTGCTAAGATTTTTGCAATGATTTTTTCATACTCAACTTTTGATTCTTGGATAAAAATTTCACCTTTAGAATTTATTGTTAAAGTTAAAGGCTCTGTTTCTTCAGGAAGTGTATCAGCTGAAGACTCTGGTAAATCAACTTGAACACCTACTGTAAGCAAAGGCGCGGTAACCATAAATATAATCAAAAGAACCAACATAACATCAACAAATGGTGTTACGTTTATTTCACTTATTGGTTCTTTTTTTGAACTTCTTAAGTTAAATCCCATTTTTAAATTATTGAAATAAATCTCTTTGAAAAATTCTCTAGCTTTTGTGAATACTTTTTAGAATCGTTACTAAATTTATTGTAAGCTATTACAGCAGGGATAGCTGCCAACAAACCTAATGCTGTAGCAAACAAGGCTTCTGCAATTCCTGGTGCAACAATTGCTAAGCTTGTATTTCTTGAAATCGCAATTGACTGAAATGAATTCATTATACCCCATACAGTTCCAAACAATCCTATAAATGGAGCAGTAGATCCAACTGTAGCTAGAAAAGTATAATTTTTATCTACATTTGTCATTTGTTTTTCAATATTTGCTTCTAAAACCCCTACCAACCTTTCTGACAGGTTGGATTTTGATCTCGATTTCATAACCATTTGCATTGAACTTTTGAATACTTCTGTCATTGGATCATTGGTGGTTGAAGGTAAATTATTATAAAATGTTTCTGCAGATTTTGATTTCCAAAATTTTTCTTCAAATTCTTCTGCACTTTTATTAATTTTTCTAAACAGTCTTATCTTGTCAAAAATTATAGCCCAAGAGTAAATTGAAAAAGCTACTAAAATAATCATTACTGATTTCACTATTATGTCTGCTCTTAAAAATAAGCTAACTAAAGAAAAATCTGTATTACTTGCAAGTCCAATAGCTTGTGAGGTTATATCTGCTTCCATAGTTTCTTCTCACACTCAATTGTGTCAT
>WTIW01000005.1:32310-36054 GCA_011526385.1 Pelagibacteraceae bacterium
TCAGCTTTGTTTGCATCTTTTTTTTTTGATAATTCTGAAGATATATATGGGTAAGTCTCAATGACTTTAGTCCTGCTAGCATCTTTCTCGGAATTAAGTAAGTTAAAATGTTTTTTCCATTTAACAGGTCTTACTAAAATTACCGGCAATTTTAATGCTGCACAAACACCTTTTATTACACCAAAGGATTGTCCAAAACTAAACATTCCTGTAACTCCTTGTCCTGGCATTGCACTAACATTCTCAAGAATTACTCTATCATCATGTGAAATATTTTCTTTTGTAAGGATGTTTGCTAATTCAGCTGCATTAATTTGTTTTTTTGACTTTGTGCCTTCTGTCATAGTTGGCATGTCAACAACCATTGAAATGTTTCCATCTCTTAATATAGAAATTGCTCCACTAATTCCAGGGTCTATTCCAACCAAATTCATTAATTAATTCTCAAATTTTGCATTTGTAAAAATATTTTGTACATCTTCATCATCATCTAAGGTTTCTAAAAATTTAATCATATTATCCTTGTTTTCTCCTGATAGATTTACTGTATTTAATGGGACCCATTCAATTTCTGTAGACAAAAAATTTTCAATTTTTTTTTCTAATTTATTTTTTACTTCATATATCTCAGTATTTGCAGTGTGTACTTCATGAAAATTCTCGTGGGAAAAACATTCATTTGCACCACTTTCAATTGCTAGCTCAAGCATACCTTCATCATCAATTTCGTCTTTATCTATTTTTATAACTCCTAACTGTTGAAAGTTATGTGATGCTGACCCTTGAGTTCCAAGTCCACCACCACTTTTTTGAAAAATGGTTCTAATACTTGAAGCTGTTCTATTTTTATTATCTGTTAAAGTTTCAACTATAACAGCTGTTTTATTTGGACCAAAACCTTCATATCGAAGATTTTCAAAGTTCGAGTCTGCACTTATACTAGATTTATCTATTGCTCTCTCTATATTGTCCTTAGGCATGTTTGCTGATCTTGCAGCTTGAATTGCTGATCTTAATCGAGCATTCATATCTGGATTTTTATCCCCAAGTTTTGCTGCAACTGTTATTTCGCGTGAAAGTTTAGAGAAAATTTTGGATCTTTGTTTATCTGCTTTTCCTTTTTTATGTTTAATTCCTGCCCAATGCGAATGTCCAGCCATAATTTAAATATTTTCAGTTAATTTACCACCATATATAAAACTAGATACACTTTTGGCCAAGCCATTATTCTCATCGGCATTCACTATCATACCACAAAGTGTTGCTTCTCCTTTAGCTGGAAAATGTTTTTTCGAGTCTCTTTTGAAAAATCTATTTATTGAATTTTGTTTATTCATTCCAATTACAGAGTCATAATCACCACACATTCCAGCGTCTGTTAAATAAGCTGTTCCATTCTCTAATATTCTTGCATCATTTGTTGGTACATGTGTATGTGTACCAACCACAATGGTTGCATGACCATCTAGGTAATGGCCGATAGCCATTTTTTCGCTAGTAATCTCACCATGAAAATCTACAACTAGAAAATCATAGTTTATTTTTAATTTATGATTATCAATAAAATTTTTTGTAACTTCAAATACATCTTTGCATTTTTTCATAAAAACATTTCCCATCAAATTTAAAACACCAACTCTCAAACCTTTTTTTGACATATAAACTTCAAATCCACTTCCAGGAACATCGTTAAGTAAATTTTCTGGTCTTAATAATCTTTTCTCTTTTTTTATAAATTCAAAAGTTTCTTTCTGATCCCAAACATGATTGCCTGTTGTAATAACATCTACTCCTGAACTAATTAATTCTTTTACATTATTTTCAGTTATTCCAACTCCGTCTATAGCTGCATTTTCTCCATTAGCTATTACAAAATCAATTTTATTTTTTTCTGTAATTGTTTTTAAATTTTTTTTTACTGCAATACATCCTGCATCACCAACTATATCTCCTAGAAACAAAATTTTCATGAATAGATTTTATTTTCTGTTATGACGAAATCTAATTTTTTGTCAAAATTGTTTACAGGCAGTTTGTTAATTTCTTGAAAAGAAAACGATAATCCAACTGTCTTGAATTTTTTTAATTTACTAACTTTTTCTATATATCTATCGTAATAACCTCCCCCATATCCTAATCGAAACTTATTTTTATCGAAACCAACTAAAGGGACTAAAATAAGATCAGGATATAAAATTTTTGTGGACACAGGTTCAGGAATTCCCATATTATTTACTTTTAAATGAGTACCTGATGACCAATTGAAAAAATTCATTTGATTGGAGTCGCCAACAACAGGTAGTGAAATTAAGAATTTTTTTTCTAGAAATTTTTGTAAAACAGGCAAACAGTCAAATTCATAATTTATTGGGTAGTAACCGCCAATGGTTTTAATTTTAAATTTTAAATTTTTTATTATATCGAAAATTTTTGTTTCGATATTTTCAAACTTCTTAAAATTTTTTTTTCTTATAAAAATTAATTTTTTTCTTAGTAATTTTTTTGACAATTTTACTGGATATTTGTATCTGGATTATTTTTTTGTATAAAATTTTCTATTTCTTTGGTCGCTGTGTCTATCAAATTTTCATAATTATTTTTTTGATTTTGGATTTCAAACTCAAGCTTAGTTTGATTATCAGATAGTTTTAAAATTTCTTTCTCTTTTTCATCTTTATAGTTGTAAACTAAGGATTTCAATTCCTTAAATTTGCTAATTAAATTTTGAATTTCTATCTTTTGTTTTTCTAATTTTTTTTTAGTCTCAAAGTATTCATCCATTGTTGTAATTGAAGTAATTAATAAAAGCTTATTTTCACCTATGTTGCCAAGCGAATTTTTAAGACTACTAAACTTTTGGCTTAGATGTGATGACAGCTCCTCTAAATGTTCCTCTTGCCCATCCTCACAGGATAGCAAGTATTCTTTGCCATTAAACTTGATATTTACATTTGCCATTTTTCAATTTCATCCAATAAACTATCGGTTTCTTGATTTAATTCATCTATTTTCTCTGAAAATTTTTGCTCTCTTCTTTTTTCGTCTTCATCCTTAGACTTAAATTCTTCAAACTCCTGCTTTAATTTGAGATTTTCTTTTTCTAAAAAATTATAATTTTCTAATAGTTGTTTATATTCAATTTCTAATTGATTTTTTTGCTCTTTAAGATTTTCTAATTCTGGAGAATTATCTTTTTTAGCTAAATCTAAATTTTTAAGTTTTTCGAGTGTTTGATTTAATTTTTTTTCTTTTTCGGTTATAGAATTCATTATATATAAACATACTATTAAATTGAGTCAGCTAAGTCTATACAGGATAATTTTTTGAGAATACAAAACAAAGATCTATCGAACGCAATTCGTGTTCTTTCAATGGATGCTGTTGAAAAAGCTAATTCAGGCCATCCTGGGATGCCCATGGGAATGGCAGATGTTGCAACTGTACTATTTAAAAATTTTCTAAAATTCAATCCATCCAATCCAAGTTGGATCAATAGAGATAGGTTTGTTTTATCAGCTGGCCATGGATCGATGTTATTATATTCTTTGTTGTATTTAACTGGTTATAAAAGCATCAGTATTTCCGATATTAAAAACTTTAGACAGCTAAATTCTATTTGTGCTGGACATCCTGAGTATGAAAAAAACTCTGGAATAGAAACAACAACTGGACCCCTGGGACAAGGAATTGCAAATGCAGTTGGTTTTGCAATTGCTGAAGAAGTTTTAAAAAAGAAATTGGGAA
>WTIW01000005.1:36154-43772 GCA_011526385.1 Pelagibacteraceae bacterium
TTAAACTGGCCTTTCAAACCGTTTGAAATACCAAAAAATATTTTAAAAGAATGGAGAAAAATAGGACTTAAAGGTTCCAAGAAAGAAGCAAAATGGAAGAAAAATTTTTCAAGAAATAAAAATAGATTAAAAGAATTGTTTAATAATAATTTTTCTCATTCGATTATAAAACAAAAGAAAGATGTTATTGCAAATTTAAAACCATTGGCAACAAGAAAGTCTTCTGAGGCTGTTTTAAACTCATTATTTAAATTAAAAAATAATTTAATAGGAGGGTCTGCAGATCTAGCGGGTTCAAACAATACAAAATCTAAATTTAACAAAGTTATAAATGCTAAAAATTTCGATGGTGACTATATTCATTACGGAGTACGAGAACATGCAATGTGTGGGATTATGAATGGTTTAGCATTGCACAGTAATTTAATTCCGTATGGAGGAACTTTTTTAATATTTTCAGATTATTGTAAGCCTTCAATTAGACTTTCTGCATTAATGAAACAAAGAGTAATTTATGTAATGACACATGACTCTGTTGGATTAGGAGAAGATGGTCCAACCCATCAACCTATTGAGCAATTGTCAGGCCTAAGATCTATACCAAATTTAAATATACTTAGACCTGCCGATCAAACAGAAACTATTGAATGCTGGGATCTCGCACTAAAAAATACAAAAACTCCAAGCGTTCTTGCATTAACTAGACAAAACTTAGATCCAATAAGAAAAAGTTTCACGTCTACGAATAAATGCTCTTATGGCGCTTATGAGGTAATGAGAACAAATAAAAAAATAAAATTTACTATATTGGCTACTGGCTCAGAGGTAAATCTAGCTTTAAATATAAGTCATAAATTAGCCAAAGAAAAAATATACTCAAAAGTTATATCTATGCCTTGTCAGGAAATCTTTGATAAACAAAGTCAAAAATACAAAAGTAAAATTTTAAATGAAACGAGCAAAATATTTTCTATAGAAGCAGGATCAGATCAATCATGGTCAAAATATATCAACAATAAAGGATTATCATTTTCAATTAATGATTTTGGAAAAAGTGCTCCCTATAAAAAGGTATATGATCATTTTGGATTAACTGTTGAAAAAATTTGTAAAAAAATAAAATTGAACATCAAAAAAAATGCCAATTAAAATTGGAATTAATGGTATGGGCCGTATCGGGAGAATGGTTGTCCGATCAATTTATGAAAATTATAAAGGAAAAATTCAAATTAAACATATTAATAATAGATCAAGTTCAGAAATTTGTGCAAACTTGTTAAAATACGATTCTGTTCATGGTAAATTTAATGCTGAGATAAAATCTAATTCAAATTATTTAAGAATAAATAAAGACAAAATTTCATTTTCACAATTCTCAAATATTCAAGACATAAATTGGAAAAAATATAATGTTGATTATGTATTTGAGTGCACAGGCAAATTCAATTCTAAAGAAAAACTAATACCACATTTAAAAAATGGAGCAAAAAAAGTCATAGTATCAGCTCCATGTAAAAATGCAGACAAAACAGTTGTTTTTGGCGTTAATCACAGAAAAATTCGAAAGAATGATAATATTATTTCAGCCGCATCTTGTACAACAAATTGCCTGGCGCCTATTGCAGATGTAATAAATAAAAATTTTACAATCCAAAATGGTTTTATGACAACCATTCATGCTTTTACAACAGATCAAAGAATATTAGATAATTCGCATAAGGATCCAAGACGAGCAAGATCTGCTAGCCAATCAATCGTGCCAACATCAACTGGTGCTTCTAAGGCAATTGGAGAAATTATACCTTCATTAAAAGGAAAGCTTGAGGGAATTGCCATGAGAGTGCCAACTCCCAATGTATCTTTGGTTGAGTTTGTTTTTAATGTTAAAAAGAATATTTCTAAAGAAAAATTAAATAATTCATTTTCAAAAGCATCAAACTCTTACCTAAAAAATATCTTAGATGTCACAAAAGAAAAATTAGTATCAATAGATTTCAACCATAATAGTGCATCAGCAATACTAGATAGTTCATTAACTAATGTTGTTGGTACAAAAATGGGAAAAATTTCTGCATGGTATGATAACGAATGGGGTTTTTCAAATAGAATGTGTGATATTGCAAGATATTTAAGCAAAATCAATTAATGAAATCCATAACAGATTTAGAAAATTTAAATAATCAAATAGTACTTCTAAGATTAGATTTAAATGTTCCAATTTTGGATGGAAAAATAACAGATACAAATAGAATAGATAAAATTATTCCAACAATTAATTTTCTCTTATCAAAAAAGGCAAAAATAATAATAATTTCTCATGTCGGAAGACCAAAAGGAAAAGTTAAAAGTGAGCTATCCCTTCAACCAATAAGAGACAATTTAAGTTCGCAGGTTAATGAAAATGTCAAGCTAGAGAAGGCAAATATTTTTAATTTAAAAAAAGATGAATTATTTAAAAAAGCTGATGAAAAAATTATAATTTTAGAAAATATTAGATTTTATCCAGAAGAAGAGAATAACAATGAAAAATTTTCTGAACATCTGGCAAAACTTGGGGACATTTATGTAAATGACGCATTTTCATGTTCACACAGAGAGCATGCTTCAGTTACAAGTATTACAAAATTTATACCATCCTATAGTGGACTTCAGATCAATTCAGAAGTTGAAGCTCTTAAAAAAATTACAACAGAAATTAAAAAGCCAATTACTTGTATAATTGGTGGATCAAAGATATCTACAAAAATAGATATTATAAAAAACCTAATACCTAAATTTGATAATATTGTAATCGTTGGAGCTATGGCTAATAACATTTTAAAATACAAAGGTTACAATATAGGAGCCTCATTATTTGAAAAAAATTCTGAAAAAATAATTGAAGAAATTTTTTCTGAAGTAGAAAATAATAGTTGTAAAATATATTTTCCTGAGGATGTTAAAGTTGGAAAAAGCCTTGAAGACGATTCTATTCAAAAATCATTAAATCAAATAGAAAATGACGATATGATACTTGATGTAGGTTCAAAAACGATACAAAATATAAAAAGTGTAATCGATAATTCCTCAACTATATTATGGAATGGGCCATTGGGATATTTTGAAAACCCTAATTTTTCAATAGGTAGTTTAGAAATAGCAAAATATATAGGAAATAAAGAAGGAAACATTTATTCAGTTATTGGTGGTGGTGATACAGTTTCTGTTATTAACTCCATAAAAATTAAAAATAAATTTAATTTTGTCTCAACTGCTGGTGGAGCATTTTTAGAATATCTTGAAGGAAAAATTCTTCCTGGTATAAGGGCGCTAAATTAAATGTCTGAATTATACAAAATAGCAGAGAAAATTCTTGAAAACGGAAAAGGAATTCTTGCGGCTGATGAAAGCACTGGGACTATGAAAAAAAGATTAGACTCAGTAAATGTAGAGTCTAATGAAAAAAATAGATTAATCTTCAGAGAAACACTTTTTTCTTCAAACTCAATGAAAGAATGTATTGGTGGTGTGATATTATATGATGAAACAATTAGACAAAAGACTTCTCAAAATAAATCTATACCAGAATTAATTTCTGAAAGTGGAGCGGTACCAGGAATAAAAGTAGATACAGGTGCAAAAACGTTAGCAGGATCTAAAGAAGAAAAAATTACTGAGGGATTAGATGGTTTAAGAGAAAGATTAAAAGATTATTATCAACTTGGTGCTAGATTTACAAAATGGAGAGGTGTTTATGTTATCTCTGAAGCATACCCAAGTAAGTTATCAATGGCAGCTAATGCTCATGCTTTAGCCAGATACGCTGCACTAGCGCAAGAAGCTGGTATGGTGCCAATTGTAGAACCAGAAGTTTTAATGGATGGTAAACACTCGGCTAAAGATTGTTTTAATAAAACATCTGAGGTTATAAAAAGATGCTATGACGAATTAGATATAAATAAAGTTGATCTGAAAGGCACAATTTTAAAACCTAATATGATTCTTCCTGGAACAGATTCGAATGAGACAATTTCTAATAACGAAGTAGCTGAAATGACATTAGAATGTTTAAAAAATAATGTACCATCTGAAGTTCCTGGTGTTGCATTTTTATCTGGTGGACAGACAGAAGTTGAGGCAACAAATAATCTTAATCAAATAAATGTTAAAAATGATTCAAGTTTTATTATGACCTACTCATATGGAAGAGCTCTTCAACAAAGTGCTTTAAAATTTTGGTCTAAAGACATAAACAATATCAAAGGAACTCAAGAAGTGTTTGATCATAGAGCTAAAATGTGTACTTTAGCAGCACAAGGGAAGTGGTCAGAAAGTCTTGAAAATTCAAAATAAAAGATTTGTTTATTTAATCTCTCCCACAAAAATACCCGATAATACATTTTTTAAATCTCTAGAACTCGTTTTTAAATCAAAAAAGGTAAGTTTTTTTCAATTAAGATTAAAAAATGAAAAACTTTCTAAAAAAATTTTATTTTCAAAAAAAATAATCAAGATCTGTAGAAAATATGGTGTTAAATTTTTAGTTAATGATGATCCAATTCTTGCTTTAAAAGTCAATGCAGATGGTTGTCATTTGGGGCAAAAAGATATGAGCATCATTAAAGCAAAAAAAATTTTAAAGAATAAAATAATTGGAATTACTTGCCATAATTCAATTAGATTAGCAAAAAAAGCTTTAATGAATGGAGCAAATTATATTGCTGTTGGTGCTTTTTATAAAACAAAAACAAAAAAAGTAAAATTTAGAGCAAAACCAAGTATTTTAAGAAAAATAAAAAAATTAAGTGACAATCCTATTGTTGCAATTGGCGGTATAAACGAAAAAAACTATAGAAAACTTTTGTTGAACAAAGCAAACTTTTTAGCTATCTCAGGCTACATTTGGAATAATAATAAATACAAACCTTATGAAGCAATAGAAAGATTAAAATGAAAATAAACGCAACTGAAATAAGAGTTGGAATGATATTAGAACATAAAGATGATTTGTGGGAAGTATTAAAAACACAACATGTAAAACCTGGTAAAGGTGGAGCATTTGCACAAGTAGAAATGAAAAGTTTAAATAAGAATACAAAACTAAATGAAAGATTTAGATCTAGTGAAACTGTAGAAAAAGCATCATTGGAGGAGATAAAATTTAATTATCTTTATGATGATGAAACAGATTACTTTTTTATGAATCCAGAAAGTTTTGATCAGATTAATATTAAAAAAGAGATTGTTGGAGATAAAGGAAAAATGTTAACTGAAAATTTAGAGGTTACAATCAATTTCCATGATGAAACACCTTTAAGTGTTAATCTGCCCAATCAAATAAAAAGTAAAATTGAAACAACTGATGCGGCATTAAAAGGTCAAACTGTTTCATCTTCTTATAAGCCAGCAACTCTTGATAACGGTTTGAGTATTCAAGTTCCTCCATTTATAGAAAGTGGAGATGAAATAATTGTTGATACAAGAACAATTGAATATGTAAAAAAAGTGTAATTGATGAATTCAATTTCCCCAAATTTAAATATTATGATTAAAGCTTGTGAAAAGGCTTCTAAAGTAATTATAAGAGATTTTGGTGAAATAGAAAATTTACAAGTATCTAAAAAAGGTCCAAGAGACTTTGTAACTAAGACAGATAAAAAAGTAGAAAAAATACTTATTGAAGAACTTTCAAAAGCAAAAAAAAATTATTCTTTTATTACTGAGGAAAGTGGAATAATCAAAAATACAAATGAAGATGCTTGTTGGATAATTGATCCAATAGATGGAACAATTAATTTCATGCATGGAATACCACACTTTGCTATATCAATAGCTTTGAGGATTAATGATGAATTGAAATCTGGTTTAATTTTTGATCCAATTAAAAATGAGATTTTTTATGCTGAAAAAAACAGTGGAGCATATTTTAACAATCATAGAGTAAGAGTTTCTAGTAAAATTGATTTGGAAGAATGTTTATTTTCCTCTAATAGCTATGGAGTAAAATTTGCAACTCCAAATTTAAATATGAGAAATACTGGATGTGCAGCTCTTGATTTGGCATATGTAGGATCTGGAAGATTAGATGGTTTTTTTCATAACAAAATTAATATATGGGATATTGCAGCTGGTATTTTAATCATTGATGAGGCAGGTGGTAAAGTAAGTGACATTAGTGCGTTTGGAGATGAAGCTATAGATATAAGGGCTTCAAACAGTAATATTTACCAAAAAATGCTTGAAAAAATAAAAAACTTTTAATTGTTTTAAAGATTACTTTTGCTATAAACCGACCACTATGAAAAAAAATTTACACCCTAACTACCATACAATTAAAGTTGAAATGACTGATGGATCTCAATTTGAAACTAAATCTACATGGGGATCTGAAGGAGAGGTTCTTAAGTTAGAAATTGACCCTAAATCGCATGCTGCTTGGACAGGTGGAAAACAAAAAATATTAGATAAAGGTAGAATAAGTAAGTTCAATAAAAAATTCCAAAATTTTAGATCAGAGAAAAGTAGTTAATGTCTAACGCACCTTTAATGCCGATGGCAACTGCTGTTTGGTTAGTTGAAAATACTACACTTACATTTAAACAAATTGCAGATTTTTGCAAACTTCATGAGGTAGAAGTTCAAGGAATAGCTGATGGAGAAGTTGCAAAAGGTATAGTTGGGTACAACCCAATTATGTCTGGTCAACTTACTAGAGAAGAAATTAACTTATCATCTGAGGATAACAATAGACCATTAAATTTAAAAACAAATGATGTTGAAATTGAGAATACAGAGAAAAAAATTAAAAAATATGTACCTTTATCAAAACGTCAAGACAAGCCAGATTCTGCTCTTTGGTTGATTAAACAACATAGTATTTTAAAAGACTCTCAAATTGCAAAACTTGTTGGTGTTACTAAAAACTCAGTCACAGCAATAAGAAATAAAAGTTATTGGAACTTTAATAATCTCAACGCAAAAGACCCGGTTGCTATGGGATTATTTTCTCAAAAAGAACTTGTTGATGCAATTGAAAAGGCAGAAAGACGAATTAAGAGAGAAAAAAGAGAGAAAGAAAAAGCACAAAACGTAAAATAAAATGAATAATAGACAAATAATTTATAAAGTGATAACTAATGCCACTTTTTGGAGGTTGTTATTAAAATAGAAGTTAAAGATAATAATGTTGAACAAGCACTGAGGGTTTTAAAAAGAAAGCTTCAGCGTGATGGTTTTTTTAAAATTATAAAGCTGAAGAACACTTATGAAAAACCATCAGAAAAGAAAAAAAGAATTCTTCAAGAAAACATTAAAAGAGTTAAAAAACTTAACAAACTCAAAAATAGGATTTAATTATCGCGGGGTGGAGCAGCCTGGTAGCTCGCAAGGCTCATAACCTTGAGGTCGGCGGTTCAAATCCGTCCCCCGCAACCAAATTATAAATTTTTTGTAATATCCTCAGTCATTTTTTTTGCGTCAGCAAACAACATTAGCGTATTTTCCTTGTAAAAAAGATCATTATCAATACCGGCATATCCTGGAGAAAGGCTTCTTTTCACAAATAATACGGACTTGCATTTCTCAACATCTAAAACTGGCATTCCATAAATTGGGCTTTGTGGATCTGTTTTTGCTACAG
>WTIW01000006.1 GCA_011526385.1 Pelagibacteraceae bacterium
GTGAAAAATGTGGTGTTGAGGTTACAAAATCAAATGTAAGAAGAGAAAGAATGGGCCATATTAACCTAGCAACACCAGTTGCTCACATATGGTTTCTAAAATCACTTCCAAGCAGAATATCTTTAGCTATAGATATGAAATTAAAAGAAGTAGAGAGAGTTCTTTATTTTGAAAATTTCATTGTAATTGAACCTGGTTTAACTGGATTAAAGAAAAACCAATTATTAGGCGAAGAAGAATTAATTAAATATCAAGATGAATACGGTGAAGAGTCTTTTACAGCTGGAATTGGTGCTGAAGCAATTTTAGAAATATTAAAATCAATTGATCTTGAAGAAGAAAAAAATAACCTAATCAAGGCTATTAAAGAAACTAAGTCAAAAGTTTCAGAGGAAAGATCAATTAAAAGATTAAAATTAATAGAGTCATTTATTGAGACAGGAAATAAGCCAGAGTGGATGATTTTAACAACAATACCAGTTATACCGCCAGAACTTAGACCTTTAGTACCACTTGATGGTGGAAGATTTGCTACTTCTGATCTTAATGATTTGTATAGAAGGGTAATCAATAGAAATAACAGATTAAAAAGATTAATGGACCTTAAGGCTCCAGACATCATAGTTAGAAATGAAAAAAGAATGCTTCAGGAGTCTGTGGATGCTCTATTTGATAATGGTCGAAGAGGCAGAGTAATTACTGGTACAGGTAAAAGACCATTAAAATCGTTAGCTGAAATGCTAAAAGGAAAACAAGGTAGATTTAGACAAAACTTACTAGGAAAAAGAGTTGATTATTCTGGAAGATCAGTAATTGTTGTAGGGCCAGATCTTAAATTGCATGAGTGTGGTTTGCCAAAAAAAATGGCTTTAGAATTATTTAAACCATTTTTATATGCAAGATTAAATAAATTAGGTTTAGCATCGACTATTAAACAGGCAAAAAAATTAGTTGAGAGAGAAAGAAACGAAGTTTGGGATGCACTTGAACTTATAGTGAGAGAACACCCCGTAATATTAAATAGAGCTCCAACATTACACAGATTAGGTGTTCAAGCGTTTGAACCAAAATTAATTGAAGGTAATGCAATTGAATTACACCCATTAACTTGTGCTGCATTCAATGCTGACTTTGATGGTGACCAAATGGCAGTACACGTGCCACTAAGTTTAGAGGCACAATTAGAAGCAAGAGTTCTAATGATGTCTACAAACAATATTTTAAGCCCATCAAATGGTAAGCCTATTATTGTACCAAGTCAGGATATGATCTTAGGTATATATTATTTGTCTCAACCACCTTATCAAACAGATAGAGTAGAGGGATATTTTGTAAATACTTCAGAGATTGAGCATGCTTTAGAAATTGGTCAAATAAAAGTTCACTCAAGAATCGTATCAAGATTTGAAACTATCGATGAAAAAGGGAATACTAAATTTGAAAAACATATTAGTACAGCTGGAAGATTTTTATTATCTAATCTAATTCCAAAAAATGTTAATAACAAATTTTCTTTAGTTGATAGATTACTACCAAAAAAAGTAGTGTCAGAGGTAATAGATCATGTATTTAGATTTTCAGGACAAAAAAGCACTGTAATTTTCTGTGATAAGTTAAAAGATTTAGGTTTCAAACATGCATTTAAAGCTGGAATATCTTTTGGAAAAGATGATTTAGTTATCCCAGAAAACAAACAACAATTAATTGATGAAACAAAAAAATTAATTTCAGATTATGAAAATCAATATGCAGAAGGTTTAATCACTAGAGGTGAGAAATATAATAAAGTAATCGATGCATGGTCAAAATGTACTGACAGAGTAGCATCTGAAATGATGAAAAGAATTTCAGCAACAGAAGTTACTGAAAAAGGTTTAAAAATTAACTCTGTATTTATGATGGCTGATAGTGGTGCAAGAGGTTCAGCAGCACAGATGAAACAATTAGCAGGTATGAGAGGTTTAATTGCTAAACCTTCTGGTGAAATTATTGAGTCACCTATTACTTCAAATTTCAAAGAAGGGTTAACAGCATTAGAATATTTTAATTCTACACACGGTGCACGTAAAGGTCTTGCTGATACAGCTTTAAAAACAGCAAGTTCAGGTTATTTAACAAGAAGACTTTGTGATGTTGCTCAAGATTTAACTATAACAAAACAAAAATGTGATAAACCAGGGTCAATTAAACTTTCAGAAGTTCTTGAAGGTGGAAATATAATGGTAAGTTTATCTGAGAGATCGTTAGGAAGAGTAACCGCAAAAGATGTTAAAAATCCTCTTACAGGAGAAGTAATAATCAAAAAAGGTGAGATGATAGATGAAGCTGCATGTGAGAAAATAGATTCTGCTGGTGTAAAAACCTTATTTGTACACTCTGTAATGACTTGCAGTTCAAAAGAAGGTGTTTGTGCTACTTGTTATGGAAGAGATCTATCAAGAGGTAAAATGGTGCATGTTGGTGAGGCCATTGGTATGATTTCTGCCCAATCAATTGGTGAACCAGGAACACAGTTAACAATGAGAACTTTCCACGTAGGTGGAACAGCATCAGTAAAACAAGATTCACAAATTGTTTCTAGTTCAGATGGAATTTTAAAAATTATAAATACAAATTTATTAGAAGACTCTAAGAAAAACCAAATCGTAATGGGAAGAAATACAGAACTTTCTATTGAGGATGCAAATGGTCTTCAAGTTGCATCTTACAAAGTTCCTTATGGATCTAAACTATTTTTCCAAAATGGAGATAAAATTAAAAAAGGTGCCAAAATCTGTGAATGGGATCCGTATACCACTCCAGTAATTGCAGAAAAAGATGGTATAGCGAATTATGTTGATCTTATTGATGGTGTTTCTTTAGCTGAGACAATCGATGATGCAACTGGTATTTCAACCAAAGCAGTAGTTGATTGGAAAACACAATCTAAAAATACAGATCTAAAACCACGTATAACTCTAAGAGATGAAAAAGGAAATGTAATTAAAAAAGCAGATGATAACGAAGCTAGATATTACTTAGTACCAGACTCAATCTTGTCAGTTAAAGACGGTCAAAAAATTTCTGCTGGAGATGTAATTGCGAGATTACCAAAAGAAACTACAAAAACTAAAGATATTACAGGAGGTCTTCCAAGAGTTGCAGAATTGTTTGAAGCAAGAAAAGCTAAAGATAGTGCAATTATTGCTGAAAATGATGGTAAAGTTATTTTTGGTAAAGAGGTAAGAGGAAAACAAAGAGTAACAATAGAATCAGAAAATGGTGAAACTTCAAGTTATCTAATTCCAAAAGGTAAACACATTAATTTTAACCAAGGCGAAAAGATTAAAAAAGGTGAATATCTACTTGATGGCCAACCATTACCTCATGATATATTAAGAATTTTAGGAATTGAAGAATTAACTGAATATTTTGTAAACCAAGTTCAAGATGTTTACAGACTACAAGGTGTAATCATAAATGATAAGCATATTGAAGTTATATTAAGACAGATGCTTAAAAAGATTGAGGTAAAAGAACCTGGTGACAGCAGCCTTCTTCCTGGAGAGGTTATAGATAGAATAAAATTTGAACAAATGAATGAGAAACTTAAATCCGATGGTAAAAACATGGCTGTTGGTGAGAGAGTGCTAATGGGTATTACTAAAGCTTCTTTACAAACAGAATCGTTTATATCTGCTGCATCATTCCAGGAAACAACAAGAGTACTAACAGATGCTGCTATAAAAGGTAAAGTTGATAAACTTGTTGGATTAAAAGAAAACGTTATTGTTGGAAGATTGGTTCCTGCTGGAACAGGCTCAATTAAGAATTCTTGGAATAAAAAGGCACTAGAAGATGATCAAAAATTCCTATCCGAACAAGATAGTGCCGATGCTCCAGAAGCCCAGATTAATCAATAAAAATTAATCAAAATATATCCGCTTTTAATTTGACAAATACAATTTCTTATGTATTTTGGCGATGTTTTTGGTTGGAATGTAGTGACTTGATCACTAAACGCTGCCACAAATAACCTGTCAGTTATTTCATCAAAAATAATAAATTTATAAAATTATATGCCAACAATAAACCAATTGTTAAGAAAAAGTAGATCAAGACCTTTAGCAAGGAACAAAGTTCCAGCTTTACAAAAACAACCGTTGAAAAGAGGTGTTTGTGTAAAAGTTTATACAACTACACCAAAGAAACCAAACTCTGCATTAAGAAAAGTTGCAAGAGTTAGATTGTCTAATGGATTTGAGGTTACTGCATATATACCAGGAGAAGGACATAACTTACAAGAACACTCAGTAGTTTTAATTAGAGGTGGAAGAGTTAAAGATTTACCCGGTGTTAGATATCATATTTTAAGAGGTAACCTTGATACACAAGGTGTAGCAAATAGAAAACAGAGAAGATCTCTATACGGAACTAAAAAAGGTAAATAAAAAATGTCTAGAAAAAGAAAAGCCCCAAAAAAAATTCCAGTTTTAGATCCAAAATATAAATCAGTTATTATTCCAAAATTAATCAATTCAATTATGTATGACGGAAAAAAAACTACTGCGGAGAAAATTGTATACGATGCAATTGATAAAATTAAATCCAAATCTAAAGATGAACCAATTACTGTTTTCAATGATGCTATAAATAATGTGAGACCAACTGTCGAAGTAAGGTCAAGAAGAGTTGGTGGAGCAACTTACCAAGTGCCAGTAGAAGTAAAAGCAAAAAGATCACAAGCTTTAGCTTTAAGATGGATTATTGATGCATCAAGAAAAAGAAAAGATAAAAAAATGTCAGACAAATTATTTAATGAAATTTTTGATGCATACCAAAACAGAGGATCAGCAATTAAAAAGAAAGAGGATACACATAAGATGGCCGAGTCTAATAAAGCATTCGCCCACTTTAGATGGTAAAATAAAATGGCAAGAACTCATACATTAGAAAAATATAGAAATATCGGTATCATGGCTCACATAGATGCTGGTAAGACAACAACTACAGAAAGAATATTATATTATACAGGTAAAAGTCATAAAATTGGTGAAGTTCATGATGGTGCTGCAACCATGGATTGGATGGAACAAGAACAAGAAAGAGGTATTACAATTACTTCTGCAGCAACAACTTGTTTTTGGAGAGAACACAGAATTAATATTATTGATACACCGGGCCACGTTGATTTTACAATTGAAGTAGAAAGATCATTAAAAGTACTAGACGGAGCTGTTGCTGTATTTGATGGTGTTGCAGGTGTAGAACCTCAATCAGAAACAGTTTGGAGACAAGCTGATAAGTATAAAGTACCAAGAATTTGTTTTGTTAATAAATTAGATAGAACAGGTGCTGACTTTTTTAGATGTGTTGGAATGATCAAAGATAGATTAGGTGCAAAACCCTTAGTGATGCAAGTACCCATTGGAATAGAAGCTTCTTTGCAGGGTGTTGTTGATTTAGTCAAAATGAAAGCAATTGTTTGGAAAAATGAGGATCTAGGTGCTGAGTGGGAGGAAAAAGATATTCCTGATGATTTAAAAGAAGTATGTGAAAAATATAGACAAGAATTAGTTGAAACTGCAGTTGAACAAGATGAAAAATTAATGGAAGCATATCTAGGTGGTGAAGAAATAAAACAAGAAGATTTAATTAGATGTGTGAGAAAAGGATGCTTAAATTTTGAATTTGTACCAGTTTTAACTGGATCAGCATTTAAAAATAAAGGTGTTCAACCTCTTTTGGACGCTGTTGTAGATTATCTACCAAGTCCTAAAGATATTGGATCAATCAAAGGCACAAAACCAGGTTCTGAAGACGAAATGGAGATGAAATTTGAGGATAATGCTCCTTTTTCTGCTTTAGCGTTTAAAGTTGCAAATGATCCATTTGTTGGAAGTTTGACATTTATAAGAATTTATTCTGGAACTGTAAAATCAGGAACAGGAATTTACAATACATCTAAAGACAAAGAGGAGAGAGTTGGAAGAATGCTTTTAATGCATGCTAACTCCAGAGAAGATATTAAAGAAGCAAATGCTGGTGACATTGTTGCTTTAGCCGGCCTAAAAAATACAATTACTGGACACACTTTAGCAAATAAAGATACTCCAGTTCTTCTGGAGCCAATGGAATTCCCTGATCCTGTTATCGAAATTGCTGTTGAGCCTAAAACAAAAGCAGACCAAGAAAAAATGGGTGAAGCACTTGGAAGGCTCGCTAAAGAGGATCCTTCCTTTAGAGTTACTTCTGATGAAGAGTCGGGTCAAACGATTATCAAAGGTATGGGTGAACTTCATTTAGATATCATTGTAGATAGAATGAAAAGAGAATTCAAAGTGGAGGCTAATGTTGGAGCACCTCAGGTTGCTTATAGAGAAACAATATTAAGCGCAGCAGAATTTGATTATACACATAAAAAACAAAGTGGTGGTGCTGGTCAATTCGCAAGAGTTAAACTTTCTGTGGAACCATTAGAACCAGGAAAAGGTAGAGAAATTGAAAGCAAAATTAAAGGTGGTGCGATACCAAAAGAATTCATTCCAGGAGTAGAAAAAGGAGTTGAAACTGTAGCAGATGGAGGAATACTAGCTGGTTTCCCAATGATAGATTATAAAGTTACTATACTAGATGGTCTACATCACGATGTAGACTCAAGTGTTTTAGCTTTCGAATTAGCTTCAAGACAATGTTTTAAAGAAGCATGTACAAGAGGGACCCTTAAATTATTAGAACCTATCATGAGAGTAGAAGTTGTTACTCCGGAGGATTATATGGGTGATGTAATCGGTGACTTGAACAGTCGTAGGGGTCAAATTAATACACAAGAGCAAAGAGGAAATGCAACTGTAATTACTGCAATGGTGCCTTTAGCTAACATGTTTGGTTATATAAATAACCTAAGATCAATGTCACAAGGGAGAGCTCAATATACAATGTTCTTTGATCATTATGATAAAGTCCCTCAAAATGTTCAAGACGAAGTAACAAAGAAAACAGGTTAATATGGAAAAACAAAATATTAGAATAAAACTAAGAGCTTACGATAATAAAGTTTTAGACCAGTCAACTGAGGAAATAGTAAATACAGTTAAAAGAACTGGTGCTAATATTAAAGGGCCAATACCATTACCAACTAAAATAGAAAGATACACTGTATTAAGATCACCACATATTGATAAAAAAAGTAGAGAACAGTTTGAAACAAGAACACATAAAAGATTAATAGACATAATTGAACCAACGCCAGCGACAGTGGAGGCTTTAATGAAATTAGACCTTGCATCTGGTGTAGATGTGGAGATTAAAATTTAATGTCTGAGATAGCTTTAATAGGAAAGAAAATTGGAATGACCAGAGAGTTTTATAAATCTGGCCAATCTGTTCCAGTGACAGTGCTTAAAATGGAAACTGGTAGAGTTATACAAGTAATAGAACAAGAAAAAAGAGGATATAAAGCTGTTCAAATTGGATTTGGTAAAATTAAAAATAATAAACTTTCAAAAGCAATGAAAGGGTTTTTTGCAAAGAAAAATACAGAACCAAAAAAAATATTAAAAGAATTCAGGGTAGATAATACTGAAACATTTAAAGAGGGTAATGAGTTTGGCATAGAAATATTCAATGATATTAAGTTTGTCGATGTGAGATCTAAAACTATTGGAAAAGGTTTTGCAGGAGCCATGAAGAGACATAATTTTGGTGGTTTGAGAGCAACACACGGAGTTTCAATATCTCACAGATCACATGGTTCAACAGGTCAAAGACAAGATCCAGGAAAAGTATTTAAGGGAAAAAAAATGGCTGGTCATATGGGTGACAAGTTAAGAACAATGCAAAACATAGAGATCATAAAATCAGATAAAGAAAATAATCTACTTTATTTAAAAGGATCAATACCAGGTGCAAAAAATTCAGAAGTTATGATTAAGAAAGCAGTTAAAAATTTAAGAAAATTAACAATAGCAGAAAAAATTGAACAAATAGAAAAACTTAAAAAATCTGCAGATAAAAAGAAAAAATAGATGAAAATAGACAAATTAAATATTGATGGAAAAAAAGACTCTATAGAGGTTTTGGATAAAATTTTTGCTGCAAAAATTAACAAGCAATTAGTTAGCAACGTTTTATATAAAACAAATGCAAATTACAAAGGAAGAAAAGCTAAAACTAAACAGAAGAATGAAATAACTGGATCTACAGCAAAAATATATTCGCAAAAAGGAACTGGTAATGCAAGACATGCTAGTAAAAAAGCGCCTATATTTGTTGGTGGTGGTGTAGCTCACGGTCCAAAAGGTTCTACAAATTATAAAATTAGAAAATTAAACAAAAGTGAAAAAAAATTGAGCATCGCTTCGTTGATAACTGAGAAAAACAAAAATAATAATTTAATAGTCTTTAATGATTTTGATAATAAAATTAGCAAAACAAAAGAGGTTAACAAAATTCTAATTAAGTTTGACGCAAAAAACTCTTTATTAATTGTAGATAAAAAATCTAAAGAAAATATCGAAAAAGCCACAAGAAATATTCCTAATGTAAAAATAACAGACATAGGACATTTCAGTGCTTTTGATTTAGCAAAATACAAAAAAGTTATTTTTACGGAAAGTTCAATTAAAGAATTAGAAAAGAGGTATCAATAATGGACAAAATTCATCTATACGATAAAATTTTGGCTCCTATAGTTACAGAAAAATCTACAAATCTTTCTGAGCAGAACAAAATAGTTTTTAAAGTACCAGCTAAAGCTAACAAAAAGAATTTAAAAACTAATATTGAGAAAATTTTTAAAGTTAACGTTACGAAAATTAATATAATTAACAAACAAACAAGAACAAAAGTAACAAGAGGAAAAAAAGTAAAAGTAAAAGGATTTAAAAAAGCAATAATTACTCTTAAAAAAGGTCAAAATATTGATCTAACAACAGGAATTTAAAAAATATGTCTTTAAAAACATTCAAACCATACACAAAATCTACTAGAGGTACAGTTCTTGTAAGTAGAGAAGGTCTGTGGAAGGGAAAGCCTTATAAGCCTCTAACTTCAGCAAATAATGCCTCTAAAGGAAGAAATAATTATGGAAGAATAACTTCAAGAAATCATGGTGGTGGTCATAAACATAAATATAGAAAGATAGATTTTTATAGAAAAAAATTTGATATGACTGCAGAAATAGAAAGAATAGAATACGATCCTAATAGATCTTGCCACATTATGCTTGTTAAATTTGATGATGGTGAAAGAGCTTATTATTTAGCACCACAAGATATCAAAGTAGGTGATAAAATTCAAAATGGACCTAATTCTGAGATTAAAGTAGGAAACTGCTTGCCACTTCAGGATATTCCTGTTGGTATAAACATACATAATGTTGAATTACAACCTGGCGCTGGTGGAAAAATAGCTAGAGCTGCAGGTTCATCAGTGACGATATCTGGTATTGATGGAAGTTATACAATTGTAAAAATGAGTTCTGGTGAGGTTAGAAGAATAGACTCAAGATCATTGGCAACAATTGGAGTTTTATCAAATCCAGATCAAAAAAATATTAAAATTGGTAAAGCAGGTAGATCAAGATGGTTAGGAAGAAGACCTCATACGAGAGGTGTAGTTAAAAATCCTGTTGATCACCCACATGGTGGTGGTGAAGGAAAAACAGCTGGTGGAAGGCATCCAGTTTCACCTACAGGTCAATCTGCAAAAGGATTAAAAACTAGAGACAATAAACGAACCGATAAATTTATAATTAGAAGAAGAAAGAAAAAGAGAGCATAACTTATGGCAAGATCAGTATGGAAAGGACCTTTTGTAGAAGAAAGCTTAATTAAAAAGGTTGAAAAAATTAAGAATGATCCAAACAGAAAACCAATTAAAACCTGGTCAAGAAAATCAACTATTATTCCAGATTTTGTTGGATTTAGTTTTTTAATTTACAATGGAAAAAAGTTTATACCTATCACAGTTTCTGAAGATATGGTTGGACATAAATTTGGTGAGTTTGCTCCTACTAGACAATTTTTTGGACATACTCCAGCTGACAAAAAAGCTAAAGTAGAAGGTGGATCAAAAGGAACAGGTAAATAATTAACATGGCAAAAAAAGATAAAAAGATTGATATAAAGATGGTTAAATCAGTCAACAAAAATGTCAGATCAAGTGTTAGAAAACTTAAGCCTATTTTAAAATCGATAGTAGGAAAAAAAGTTGATGTTGCAATTAGAGATTTATCTTTTTCTGAAAAGAGAATTTCAAAAGATGTTAAAAAAACAATTTCTTCTGCTGTAGCCAATGCAGAAAATAATTTCCAGTATGATATTGATAATTTGATTGTAAAAGAAGCATACTGCGGCAAACAAATAGTAATGAAAAGATTTAGACCAAGAGCAAAAGGTAGAGCTGCTGAAATAATGAAACCATATTCAAATGTTACAATAATATTAACAGAACAAACCAAACAAACGGAGACACATGGGACAAAAAGTTAATCCGATAGGTCTAAGACTTGGAATTAATAGAGGATGGGATTCCGTCTGGTATGCAAAGAAAAAAGATTTTGGAAACTATTTAATAGAAGATTTCAAAATTAGAGAATATATCAAAAAAAATGTAATTAATTCAGGTGTATCAAAGGTAATGATAGAGAGAACATCAAAAAAATGTTTTGTAACTATTTATACATCAAGACCTGGATTTGTTATTGGAAAAAAAGGTAGTGATATTGAAAAAATTAAAGGCAAACTTTCAAATCTTACTACTAATGAGGTTGTTTTAAATATTAAAGAAGTAAAAAAACCAGAAACAAACGGTTATTTAGTTGCAGAAAATATAGCGCAACAACTTGTAAAAAGAGTTTCTTATAGAAGAGCCATGAAAAGAGCTATGCAATCTGCATTAAGATTAGGAGCAAAAGGCATCAAAGTATCAGTAAGCGGTAGACTTGGTGGAAATGAAATAGCAAGAACAGAATGGCTTAGAGATGGAAGTATACCATCTCATACTTTAAGAGCGGATATCGATTATGCGGAAGCAGAAGCGTTAACGACATATGGAATTATTGGAATTAAAGTTTGGATTTACAAAGGTGAAATATTCACAAAAGAATTTAGCCAAGAGAGGAATAAAGCATAAATATGTTACAGCCAACAAGAACAAAGTTTAGAAAAGCTCACAAAGGAAGAATTCATGGTAATGCTTCAAGATGTAATTTAATGAATTATGGTGCTTTTGGTTTAAAAGCTATACAGCCTGAAAGAGTAATATCTAAACAAATAGAAGCAGCAAGAGTTGCCTTAACAAGACATATGAAAAGACAAGGAAGAGTATGGACAAGAATGTTCCCAAATATACCCGTATCAAAAAAACCTACAGAAGTAAGAATGGGTAAAGGAAAAGGATCTCCTGAGTTTTGGGCTTGTAGAGTTAAACCAGGAAGAATTTTATTTGAAGTTGATGGTGTGTCAGAACAAATTGCAAGAGAAGCTTTGTATAAAGCATCTGCAAAACTACCAATAAAATGTAAATTTATAAAAAGAATATAATTATGAAAAAAAAAGAAATTAAAAAATTAACTAAAGAACAAGCTTTAAAAGATCTTGAAAAACTTAAAAAAGACTTGTTCAATTTTAGATTTCAAAAAGTTAACGGACAAGTGAAAAGTCCAGCAAAAATAAATGAAACTAAAAAAACAATCGCAAGATTGAAAACACTCATAGAGGTAAAAAATGCCTAAAAAAATATTAAATGGAGTTGTTGTAAGTGATAAGCCAAACAAAACTATTACAGTTATGGTTGAGCGAAAGTATCAACATCCAGTTTTAAAAAAAGTTATAAAAGCAAGAAAAAAATACAGTGTTCATGATGAAGAAAATAAATTTAAAAATGGCGATAAGGTTTCAATAAGAGAATGTAAGCCATTTTCAAAATCAAAAAAATTTGAAGTTATTGGAGGAGCAAAGTGATACAGGTACAGACTGAATTATTTGTAGCAGATAACACTGGGGCAAAAAAAATTGAGTGCATAAAAGTACTTGGTGGATCTAAAAGAAGATATGCAAGTATTGGTGACACTATTGTTGTAGCCGTAAAAGAAGCAATACCAAAAGGCAAAGTTAAAAAAGGAGCTGTGCACAAAGCAGTTGTGGTAAGAGTTAAAAAAGGAATCCACAGAAATGATGGATCTAAAGTAAGATTTGATAATAATGCTGCTGTTCTTACTGATGATAAAGGTGAACCAATTGGAACTAGAATTTTTGGACCTGTTACTAGAGAATTAAGAAGCAGAGGACAAATGAAAATAATATCTTTAGCACCAGAGGTACTTTAATGATTAAAAAAGGTTCAAAAGTTAAAATTCTAGTTGGAAAAGACAAAAATAAAGATGGCGAAGTAATGGAAATTGATAGAGCTAATAATAGAGCTAAAGTTAAAGGCGTTAATATGGTTAAGAAGCACGTCAAAACTACAAAAGAAAAAAAAGGTGGAATTATTTCTAAAGAAAATTTTATCCATATTTCTAACTTGTCAATTTTAGATGGCAAAAAAGAAAAAAAAGTTGAGGCTAAAAAATAATGCAACCACGTTTAAAAGATTTAATAGTTAAAGAAATACAACCTAATTTAAAAGAAAAATTTGGTTATAAAAATTTGTATATGGGGCCTCAAATACAAAAAATTGTAATAAATATGGGATTAGGACTAGACGGAAACGATGCAAAAATACTTAAATCTTGTGAAGAGGATTTAGCAAATATAACAGGACAAAAACCTGTGGTAACTAAATTTAAAAAATCTATTGCAAATTTCAAAACAAGAAAAAATACAAATGCTGGTTTAAAAGTTACATTGAGAAAAAACAAAATGTATGAGTTTATAGATAGACTAGTAAACATAGCCCTACCTAGAATAAAAGATTTTAGAGGCTTAAGTCCTAATGGATTTGATAAATTTGGAAACTATTCTTTTGGAATTAAAGAACATATTGTTTTTCCAGAAGTAAATTTTGATAAAGTGGATAAAATAAGAGGTTTAGACATTACAATTACAATTAAAACTATAGACAAAAACCATAGTTTTGAATTACTGAAACTTTTAAATTTCCCATTTATAGAAAAGAAAGGCAACTAATATGGCAAAGTTAAGCGCAGTAAATAAAAATAATAAAAGAATTAAATTGTCAGATAAATTTTACAAAAAAAGACAGAAGTTAAAAAAGATTATTATGGATAAAAAACTACCATTAGAGGAAAGATTTAAAGCTCAACAAAAATTATCTAAATTGCCGAGAAATTCCGCAAAAACAAGAGTAATGAATAGATGTCAAATTACAGGAAGACCTCATGGCGTTTATAGAAAATTAAAAATATCAAGAATTGCTTTAAGACAGTTAGGTTTAGAGGGCAAAATTCCTGGTATGGTAAAGTCAAGTTGGTAGAAAGGATATTATGAGTTTAAGTGATCCAATAGGTGATATGTTAGCGAGAATTAAAAACTCGCAGATGAGAAGTCACAAAAATGTAGAACTTCCATCATCAAAATTTAAAATTAAAATTGCAGAAGTGTTAAAATCTGAGGGATACATCATAGATTACAAAGTATCTGATGATGAAAAAAAACCGAACTTAAAAATAAATTTAAAATATAACTTAGGTAATCCAGTAATAAGCACTATAGAAAGAGTTTCTAAACCAG
Source organism: Pelagibacteraceae bacterium (assembly GCA_011526385.1). Classification (GTDB taxonomy): domain Bacteria; phylum Pseudomonadota; class Alphaproteobacteria; order Pelagibacterales; family Pelagibacteraceae; genus Pelagibacter. The sequence continues at coordinate 13,674 of WTIW01000006.1, forward strand.
GAAGAAGAATTTTTTCAAGCGCTGAAAGTTTACCTAAAATAAATAATGGTTTAGGAATAGCAATTGTATCTACACCAAAAGGTGTGATGACTGATATAGAGGCAAGAAAAAATAAAATAGGTGGCGAAATTATTTGTAAGGTATTTTAATGTCGAAAATAGGTAAAATTAATATTCCAATCCCAGAAAAAGTAAAAGTACTTTTAAGTGGAAATAATATAAATATTGAAGGTCCACTCGGAAAAAAATCATTAAACATTGATTTAGATATTTTTGATTTAAAAATCGATGAAGGAAAAGAAGTGTCAATCAAACCTAAGAAAATTGATCAAAATTCTAAAAGACTATGGGGCATGAATAGAAGTTTATTAAATAATGCAATTATTGGTGCGAGCAAAGGTTATGAAAAAACACTAGAATTAGTTGGTGTTGGTTATAGAGCAGCTTTAAAAGGACAACAATTAAATATGCAACTTGGATTTAGTCACGATATTAACTTTGATATACCGCAGGGAATAAAAATAGCTGTAGAAAAACAGACAATTTTAAAAATTTCAGGTCCAGATAAGCAACAAGTTGGTATGGTTGCATCTCAAATTAAAAGTATTAGACCACCAGAGCCTTATAAAGGAAAAGGAATAAAAGAACAGGGTCAGTACATATTAAGAAAAGAAGGTAAAAAGAAATAATGAAAATAAGCACATTAGATAGAAAAAAATTCAGAGTAAGAAATAAACTTAAAAAAGTTTCAGGCAAGGATAGATTTAGGTTGAGTGTTTCTAGATCAACTAAAAATATAAGTGCTCAAATAATTGATGATGTAAACAAAGTAACATTAGTTTCAGCCTCATCAATTGAAAAAAATATAAAAGATCAAAAAAAATCTAAATCTGAGTTATCAACATTAGTTGCAGAGTCTCTTGCTAAAAAAGCTCAAGAAAAAAAAATAACAAAAGTATACTTTGACAGAGGTATTTATAAATATCACGGTAGAGTAAAAATTTTTGCTGAAACATTAAGAAAAAATGGAATGGAATTTTAAATTATGGAAAAGAATACAGATTTTTTAGAAAAATTAGTCCACATAAATAGAATTACTAAAGTTGTAAAAGGTGGAAGAAGATTTGGTTTTTCAGCTCTAGTAGTTGTAGGAAATCAAAATGGAAAAATTGGTATAGCTCACGCAAAAGCAAAACAAGTTCCTGATGCTATTAAAAAAGCAAATGAATTAGCAAGAAGAAATCTTATACAAGTACCATTAAGAGAAGGTAGAACAATTCACCATGATATATTTGGAAAAGATGGAGCTGGAAAAATAAAGCTAAGAGCAGCTCCTAAAGGTACTGGAATAATCGCTGGAGGACCAGTTAGAGCTGTTTGTGAAGTTCTTGGAATTAAAGATATTGTTGCAAAATCATTAGGAACAGCAAATCCACACAATGTTATAAGAGCATGTATGAAAGCACTATCAAAACAAAATTCACCAAAAAACATTTCTGCATTAAGAAATAAAAAAATATCGGAAATTATTGAAAAAAGAGGATAATGACTAATTTAAACACAACATCATCTGTAAAAATAAAAAAAATAAGAGTTGGCCGTGGTATTGGATCTGGAAAAGGCAAAACATCTGGAAGAGGCGTAAAAGGACAAAAATCTAGATCTGGTGTTGCAATAAAAAGTTTTGAAGGTGGTCAAATGCCACTTTATAGAAGATTGCCAAAAAGAGGTTTTAATCCAATCAAAAAGGGTAAAATTGCAAAAATAAATCTAGAATTACTCGAAAAGTTAATCGATGGAAAAAAGATTACTGCAGACAATAAAATTGATCTTTCTTACTTAAAGAAGAGCAAAATTTTATCAAAATCTGTTACGCATTTTAAAGTCCTAGGAAACGGAGAATTAAAATCAAAATTAAATATTGAAGCAGATTTTTCATCAAAGTCAGCAAAAGAAAAAATTGAGAAAGTAGGCGGAAGTATATCAGTAAAAAATAAAAAAGATTAATGAGCGCTTCAACTCAATCACACGATCTTAGAAACAGAATACTATTCACAATACTAATATTAGCTATCTATAGACTTGGTACCTTTGTCCCTTTGCCTGGAATTGATCCAGAGCAATTGCAAGTGATGATGCAAAGTAACCAAAAAGGTCTACTTGGTATGTTTAATGTATTTGCAGGTGGTGCTGTTAGTAGAATGGCAATATTTGCACTAGGTATCATGCCTTACATTTCATCATCAATTATAGTTCAATTATTAACAGGTGTTTCGGACTATTTTAAAAATTTAAAAGCTCAAGGTGAAATAGGAAGACAAAAAATTACACAAATTACACGATACGGAACAGTATTACTTGCAACTATACAAGGATATGGTTTGGCGGTTGGATTAGAGTCTTCAGCAAATCTAGTAATTAATCCAGGTTTATTTTTCAAAGTTTCAACTGTAACAACTATAGTTGCCGGTACAATATTTTTGATGTGGTTAGGTGAACAAATTACTCAAAGAGGTATTGGAAACGGTATCTCTTTAATTATATTCTCGGGCATTGTCGCTGAAATACCTAGAGCATTAGTTACAACTTTTGAATTAGGAAGAACAGGAGCAATTTCAACTGTAATGATCATTGGAATATTTATACTTCTAGTTTTGACAATTCTTTTTATAGTTTTTATGGAGCGTGCATTAAGAAAAATACTTATAAATTATCCAAAAAGACAAATGGGTAATAAAATGTATGGTGGAGATTCGTCTCATTTACCCCTAAAAATTAACTCTGCAGGAGTTATTCCAGCAATATTTGCTTCAGCTTTATTGCTATTACCTGTTACATTTTCAAATTTTAATATTTCACAAAACGAAACTTTTTTGAATATAACTTCATACTTTTCTCAAGGTCAGCCGCTTTATATGATTTTGTATGCAAGTGGAATTATCTTTTTTACTTTTTTTTATACATCAATAACATTCAATCCAAATGAAACAGCAGAAAATTTAAGAAAATATGGTGGCTTCATACCAGGTATAAGACCAGGTGAAAGTACTGCTTTATATATTGATACAATTCTTACAAGATTAACTACGATTGGTGCTCTTTATTTAACCCTAGTTTGCTTAATGCCTGAGTTTTTAATTGCCAATTATCCAATCCCATTTTATTTAGGTGGAGCTTCCGTTCTAATCGTTGTTGTAGTTGCTATAGACACCGTAACACAGATTCAAACACGTTTAATGAGCTCACAGTACGAGCAACTTATTAAGAAAACAAAATTTGGAAGATAATAGTGAACGTAATTCTGTTGGGTCCTCCTGGAGCTGGAAAAGGTACTCAAGCACAATTAATCGTAAAAAATCATAATTATTTCCAACTTTCCACAGGTGACTTGCTTAGAGCTGAAATTAAAAAAAAAACTAAAATCGGTGAAGAAATTGAAAATTTAATTTCTAAGGGAAATTTTGTTTCAGATGAAATAGTTGAAGATTTAATTAAATCAACTATTGAAAATTTAAAATTTAGAGATCGAATAATTTTTGATGGATATCCTAGAAATGTTATTCAAGCCAAAAAACTTGATGAAATTGTAAGACATTTTTCTCAAAAAATTGATTTAATAATTTTTTTGAACGTACCTCGAGATATAGTAAAAAAAAGAATTATGGGAAGAATGACATGTGAAAAATGCAATGTAACACTTAATGAATATTTTAACGTTGAAGAAATAGAGCTTCATCCATGTGGTAAAGAATTTCTCAAAAAAAGAAAGGATGATAAGGAGGAAATTTTAATGCATCGCTACGATACTTATATGAAAGAGACTAAACCAGTGCTAGATTTTTATGCTAATCATGACAAATTTAATGAGCTTGATGGTGCTATGAAAATGAGCGAAATATCTAATAAAATCAACGAAATTCTCAATGTTTAAGGCGTTGACTTTGAAAGAACTTCTTATATAAAAGGCACAATTTTTATCACATAAATTATGGCTCGTATTGCAGGTGTAAACATACCACAAAATAAATTAGTTCATATCGGACTAACTTATATATATGGGGTTGGAGATAAGTTTTCTAGCCAGATTTGTAAAGCATTAGATATACCAAAATCAAAAAGAGTAAACGAATTAACTGATGATCAAATTTTAAAGATAAGAGAATATATCGATCAAAATTTTACAGTTGAAGGTGACCTAAGAAGAGAAAATTCTTTAAGCATAAAAAGATTAATTGATTTAGCAACATATAGAGGATCAAGACATAGAAAAAAACTTCCTGTGAGAGGACAGAGAACAAGATGTAATGCAAGAACAAGAAAAGGTAAGGCCATTGCTATTGCAGGTAAAAAACTAACTCCACTTAAAAAATAATTAAATGAAAAAAGAAACAACTGACAATAAAGCTCAAGCTAAAGATACATCTACAAAAAGTAAAAAAAGTTCTTATTCAAAAAAGAAAAAAGGAAAAAAAAATATTCTTAATGGAATAGCTTATGTTCAATCAACTTTTAATAATACTATAGTTTCAATAGCAGACACTAATGGTAATGTAATTTCATGGGCTTCAGCAGGGCAGAAAGGATTTAAAGGTTCTAGAAAATCTACTCCCTACGCAGCACAAGTTGCTGCTGATGCTGCGGCTGCTAAAGCACTAGAAGTTGGTATGAAGGTTTTATCTGTTGAAGTAAAAGGACCTGGGTCTGGAAGAGAAACAGCTTTAAGAGCCCTACAAGCAAGAGGATTCAAAATTATATCAATTAAAGATACAACGCCGATGCCTCATAATGGAACGAGACCACCAAAAAAAAGGAGAGTATAAATGGAACAAACCGAAGTAAATACTAAAAATTGGAAATCATTAATAAAACCAACTAAGTTAGATGTTCAACTTAGTGATGATAAATCTCATGCAAAAATTATCGCTGAACCATTAGAGAAAGGTTATGGTTTAACACTTGGAAATTCATTAAGAAGAATTTTACTCTCATCAATCAGGGGAACTGCTGTAACTGCAATTCAAATAGATGGTGTTTTACATGAGTTTACATCTATAAAAGGTGTAAGAGAGGATGTAACTGATATTGTATTAAATATTAAATCACTAGCACTCAAAAGTAATTCTGAAGGGTCAAAAAAATTAATTTTAGATGCCAAAGGTCCTGGTGAAATTAAAGCTTCAAATATTACTCCAGTGACAGATATAGAAATTTTAAATCCTGATCTTGTAATATGTAATTTAGATGAAAATACAAATTTCCATATGGAAATGACTGTTGGTACAGGAAAAGGTTATGTTTCAGCAGAAATGAATAAGCCAGAAGAACCACCATTAGGTCTTATACCTATAGATTCTTTATTTAGCCCAGTTAAAAAAGTTTCATATTCAGTAAGTACAGCTAGAGAAGGTAAAGCTCTTGACTACGACAAATTAACTATGGAAGTTGAGACAAATGGATCAATTTCTGCAGAAGATGCCGTAGCCTATTCAGCAAGAATATTCCAAGACCAACTTGGAATGTTTGTAAATTTTGATGAACCTCAAGAAGTAATCGTTAGAGAACAGCCTAGTGAACCAGAATTTAATAAAAACCTTCTTAGAAAAGTTGATGAACTGGAATTATCAGTTAGATCAATGAATTGTTTAAAAAATGATAATATCATTTACATAGGTGATTTAGTTCAAAAGTCAGAAGGTGAGATGTTAAGAACACCAAATTTTGGAAGAAAATCTTTAAATGAAATTAAAGAAGTGCTTACAGGAATGTCACTATATTTAGGTATGGAGATACCAAATTGGCCACCAGACAATATAGCTGAACTTTCTAAGAAACTTGAGGAAGCAATTTAATGAGACACAAATTTGGTTATAAAAAACTAAATAGAACCTCAGAGCATAGAAAAGCTCTAATTAAAAACATGCTTAATTCTTTAATTAAATATGAGCAAATTACAACTACTTTACCTAAAGCAAAGGTGTTAAAACCTCAAGCTGACAAAATCATTACATTAGGTAAAAAAGATACACTTCAAAACACTAAAGCTCTTATATCGAAACTTCAGGATACAAAATCAGCTAATAAAGTAAAAAAAACGCTTTCTAAAAGATACGAAAATAGGAAAGGCGGATATACAAGAATAATTAAAGCTGGATTTAGATATGGTGACAATGCACCAATGGCTGTAATTGAATTTGTTGACCGTGATGTAGAGGCAAAAAGAGTTGATAAAAAGAAAAAAGATCCAAAAAAAGACGCAAGTACTGACCAGCCAAAAGTAGCTACTGCTTAAATAATTCTATAATATTAGTTAATGAAAAATATCTTCGAAATCGAGGAGACGTTTAATGATATGCGTTTAGATCGATGGATTAGAAATAAATTTGGTAGTGTTCCACAAGGTCTTATTGAGAAAAATCTTAGAAATGGAAATATAAAAATAAATAAAAAACGCGCGAAAAGTTCTTTTAAAGTCAAAACTAACGATAAAATTTATGTGTTTAATTTTAACTTCCAAAATAAATTAGTACAAAAAAAAATTAAATTTAAACCTACTAATGAAATTATCAAAGAGAATGAAGATTTAGTAATTGATAATAATGAGGACTTTGTAGTTTTAAATAAAAGTGCTGGTATTGCAGTTCAAGGAGGGACTAAGTCAAAAAAAAATCTAGTTGATATATTTACCAATAGTGAAATTTTTGATCAGACAAAACCTTACTCTGTTCACAGATTAGATAAAGATACCTCAGGTGTTTTTATACTAGCAAAAAATAGAAAGTCAGCACAATTACTTACAACTCTTTTTAGACTGAGAAAAGTATATAAAACATATTTAGCAATCTGCCATGGTGAATTAGAAAAAGATAAAGGTATTTGGAAAGGTAGTCTCATTAGATATGAAGGAAAAAAACAAATAAGTGAAAAAGCAGAGACTATTTTTAGTGTAATAGATAAAAATTCAAATTCAACATTAGTTCAAATGAAACCCATTACAGGCAGAAAACATCAGTTAAGAAAACAATTATTTATAGAAAACCATTCAATAATTGGAGATAAAAAATATAATTCTCAAAAAGATAATAAATCAATCAATAAAAATTTGATGTTACATTCATACCAAATTAAATTTCGTATTAATGAAAAAAAATACACCTATAGAGCAAGCTTACCTGAATATTTTAAAAAAATGTTAAAAACTAAGAGGTTAAATTTTCAAGATAACCTAATAGATTAGTTATAAGTATATTATTAATTTTTGAGTAATCTTGTTTTAGAATTTCATTGAGATTTGTAACTTTTTTATTTTCAATTCCACAAGGTATGATTTTTTTAAAATCCATAAGATTGTTGGAAATATTTATAGCAAAACCATGATAAGCAATCCATTTTTTAACTTTTATTCCAATAGCAGCTACTTTTTCTAATTCATTTTTATTTTGATACCAAATGCCAATATTTTTTCTGTCTGCTTTACTTTCAATATTATAATATTTTAGTGTTTGGACTATTGATTGCTCGATAATTTCTAATAATTTTCTAATATTTTTACCTCTTTTTCTAAGATCAATAACAAAATAACAAACTAATTGACCAGGGTTATGACATGTAATTTTGCCACCTCTATTGGTTTTAACAAAATTGATTGTTTTGTCTAAAATTTCACTTTCTTTATGACTTGTTCCTCCTGTAAAAACAGTTTCATGTTCTAATAACCAAATTAATTCATTTTTTTTATTACTCTCGATATCTAACAATCTTTTTTCTAGTTCATTTATTGCAAGATTATATTTTACTGGTTTTACTGACTTTTTAATTTCGATTGGCATTTAAAAATTGTATTATTTTTATTTTGTATTAATAGTGCCTACTAAAATAAAGGGTTAATTTTATGACTTTAGTCAAAAAAATAAAAGATAAAAAAGTCAATTTTGAATTCAATAAAGAATTTATTAAAGTTGTTACTGACAAAATTAAAAATAATGATGCTGAATTTATAACTAATTCTTTTAAAGAAATGCATCCTGCAGATGCAGCTGATATTATTGAGCATTTAAATCTAGATGATAGAGAAAGTTTAATTAAACTAAATAAATTTAATATTGAGCCGACGGTATTTGTAGAATTAAATGAATCTGTACAATCAGAAATCATTGCATTTCTTTCATCTGATTCAATTGTATCTATTCTAAAAAATTTAGAATCTGATGATGCAATAAAAATATTAGAAAATGTTGATGAAAAAGAAAAAAATAACATTCTAAGCTCCTTACCACCAAAAGATCGTTTTGCATTACTCGAAAGTTTAAGTTACCCAGAGGATACTGCTGCAAGAATTATGCAGAGAGAATTTACAGCAATACCAAGTAATTGGTCTGTTGGACAAACAATTGATTATTTAAGAGAAAACAAAGAATTACCAGAGGAATTCCTAGAAATATTTATTGTAGATGAAGAATTTAAACCCATAGGTACTGTGCCTTCATCAAAAGTTTTAAGAACACCAAGAGATAATAAGATGATGTCAATAATGGCTGAGTCTCAATTATTAATACCAGTAGATATGGATAAAGAAGAAGTTGGTAATTTGTTTGAAAATTACAACCTAAGTTCAGCTGCTGTAATAGATAAAAATAACAAATTAGTTGGAATGATCACATATGATGATGTTTTAACCGTACTAAAAGAAGAAACTGAAGAAGATGCGTTGCGTTTAGCAGGGGTAGGTGACGAAGAAATTACCGATGGTGTTTTTACAAAAACAAAAAGAAGATTTAATTGGTTGTTATTAAATCTATTTACAGCATTTCTTGCAACTTATTGTATTAGCTTATTTGGGGCAACAATTGAACAAATGGTAGTCCTAGCTTTTTTAATGCCAATAGTAGCCTCTATGGGAGGAAATGCTGGAATGCAAACACTTGCAGTAACAGTTAGGTCTTTAGCAACAAAGGATTTAACTAAAAATAACTTTTCAAAAAATGTTTTTAAAGAATTCAATATTGGAATTTTAAATGGTGTTATCTTTGCAGTTATAAGTTCATTAATAGTGCAATTTTGGTTTAATGATATTCAATTATCGATGATAATATCTATATCAATGGTACTCACCATGATTGTTGCTGGATTATTTGGTATTTTAATACCGGTTACATTAAAAAAAATGAATATAGATCCTGCAATATCTTCAAGTGTTTTTGTAACCACAATCACTGATGTAATTGGATTTGTGTCTTTTTTAGGCGTAGGAGCTTATTTTTTATAATTTAAATATTATCAATCAATCTTATGCCATTGATATGATATGCAATAAATAATCTAAATTTATTTCTATAATCTGTTTTTTTTAAATTCTTTGGATTTCTAAATTCTAAATAATCAATTTTAATTTGATATTTTTTATTAAGTAAATTCTTTAAGAAAGAGATGCTATTAGACGATCTAAATCTTTTAAGTCTATATTTTTTTTTTATTTTAAATAATTCTTTTGCAATATAATTTGCTTTTGACAATAATTCTTTTGATAAATTTAAATTCCTTGATGATAAAGCCAAGTACTTATTTCTTATGGTTTTGCACACAAATAATCGAAATTTGTGTTTTTTTTTCAAATATTTATTTATCAAATATTGTTGTTGATAATCTTTTTGACCTAAAAAAAGGTTATTCGGTTTAACTATATTTAATAGTCTATCCATTACCTCTAATACTCCTTCAAAATGTCCTTTTCTGTGATTAGCACACATAATTCTCTCAAATCTTGGAAGTTTAAAATTTACCTTAAATTTGTTATTATAAATTTGTTTTGAGTTTGGAATAAATAAAAAATCTACTTTCATTTTTTTTAATATAATTATGTCGTCATTTATATTTCGTGGATAACTTTTAAAGTCTTTTTTTTTGTTAAATTGAGTTGGGTTTATATAGATACTTACCAATGTTTTTTCTGAATTTTTTTTTGATTTTTTAATCAACGAAATATGCCCATCATGAAGACTGCCCATTGTTGGCACAAATCCTAAATTTTTTGTGTTTAAAATTGCCTTCTTAAGATCATTTTTGGTTTTTAATATTTTCATTTGTAATAAAACAATTAATAAGTAAAACATTTAAATGATTAAACAAGCTATTATTCCTTTAGCTGGGCAGGGCACAAGATTACTGCCGCTTACTAGTGTTTTTGCAAAAGAACTTTTGCCTATAAATGGAAAGCCTGGAGTTGAATACATTCTTGATGAATGCATAGAAGCAGGAATTAAAGAAGTAATTTTCATTATTTCTAAAAAAAAAATTATGATTAAGAATTACTTTTATAACGATGCATTTTTTAAAAAAATTATTTCATCAAAAAAAGATAAAAGAATTAAAAGTGAATACAAAAAAATTCTTAAATATAAAAAAATGATAAAATTTGTGTATCAAAATTCACCTTTAGGTACTGGTGATGCTGCATTAAAAACTCAAAAATTTATTAAAGACAAATATTTTTTAATGTTATTACCAGATGATTTAATTATTAAAAAAAATTGTTCAAAAGATATGATATCTGTTCATAAAATAAATAAAGCTTCAGTTATGGCAAGTATGCTTGTTAAAAGAAATAATGTATCAAGATGGGGTATTTATAAATTATCAAAAAAAATTAATAAAAATAATTACAAAATTTCAGATGTTATCGAAAAACCATCCATAAAAAAAGCACCATCTAATCAGGCAGTAATTGGTAGATATATACTTCCAAAAACTATTTTCAATGAGATTAAAAAATTAAAACCTGGAAAAGGACAAGAAATTCATATTACTGATGCAATAAGATCTTTAATTAAAAAAAATTCTAAATTTATTGCTCATAAATTTAAAGGTAAATATTTAGATTGTGGAACTATGAGCGGCTATATTAATTCATCCAAGGAAATTGCTAAGCTATGAAACTTTGTATGATTGGCACAGGATATGTAGGTTTAGTAAGTGGTTCCTGCTTTGCTGATTTAGGAAACGAAGTTATATGTGTTGATATAAATAAAGATAAAATTAATTCTTTAAATAATGGTAAAATTCCAATTTATGAACCTGGATTAGAAGAAATAGTTAAGAAAAATTTTAAATCAAATAATCTCAAATTTTCAAATGATCTTCCAAATTCAATAAAAAAATCAGATATCATATTTATTTGTGTAGGAACACCAACCAAAAAAAATAATGAAGCTAACCTTAAATACGTATTTGATGTTGCCAAAACTATAAAAGAAAATTTAAACAAATATAAAATAATTGTCACAAAATCTACTGTTCCTCTAACGACAGGAGATAAGATAGAAAAAATATTATCAAGTAAAAAAAATATTAATAAATTTGACGTCATTTCTAACCCAGAATTTCTACGAGAAGGTGAGGCAATTAGAGATTTTAATTATCCAGATAGAGTTGTAATCGGCACGAATAGTAAAAAAGCAAACAATATAATGAAAAAACTTTATCTCCCACTGATAAAAAAAAATAATAGATACTTCCATACATCGAGACGGGCTGCAGAAATGATTAAATATGCATCCAATGCATTTTTGGCTTCAAAAATTTCATTTATTAATGAAATTGCTAATTTATGTGAAGCATCAAACGTAGATGTTAAAGATGTTTCGTATGGTATTGGTCTTGATCAACGTATAGGAGATCGTTTTTTACGTGCTGGCCCGGGATATGGTGGCTCATGCTTTCCAAAAGATACCAAAGCACTTGTTCATACTGCCAATAAATTTAGAACTGATTTATCTATTATTAAAAATGTAATTAAATCAAATGATAATAGAAATAACCATTTATTAAATAGAATTTTAAAAATACAAAATAATAAAATTAAAAATAAAATTATTTCTTTTTTAGGTGTTACTTTTAAAGCTGGTACTGACGATATGCGTGAGTCTCCAATATTAAATCTGATCCCACCGCTTTTAAAAAAAGGTGCGTTTATTCAATATTATGATCCCACTGGATCAAAAGAAATTTTAGATAAATACAAAAAAGTAACTTATAAAAAAAATGTTTTAGATCTTATCAAAAATTCTGACTTAGTTATAATTCACACTGAATGGAATGAATTTAAGCAATTAAACTTTAAAAAAATGATTAAAAAAAGAACAAATATTTACGACTTAAGAAATTTATATTCCCCAACTGAAATGAAGAAAAATAAAATAAATTATTTTGGTATAGGCCGTTAAATTAATTTAATTCAAAAATTGCATCTACTTCAACCGCAACACCTAGTGGCAAACTATTTGTGCTAACAGCTGCTCTTGTATGCATTCCTTTTTCTGAAAAAATTTTAGCTATTAAGTCTGATGCACCATTTATAACTTTTGGCTGATCTACGAAATCTTCAGTTGAATTAACAAATCCTGTTAATTTTATACATTCTTTAATTCTGGATAAATCTCCACCACATGCTTTTTTAACCTGTGAAACTATACTTAAAGCACATCTTTCTGCAGCCTTATAACCATCTTCAACTGCAAGATCTTTTCCTAATTTACCTTTTATAAGTTTTCCATCGCTACCAATAGATATTTGACCTGATATATAAAGTAATTTACCAATTATTTTTGCAGCAACATATGAACCTACTGGATCAGCAGCTTCTGGTAGGATTATATTATTTTCCTTAAGAATATCTTCTGGTTTCATCTATTTTTTCTTTTTCTTATTCTTATCGTATTCTTTTCGTTTCTCAATCAAAATTAATGCTTCTTCCATAGTTAACTCTGTCGGATCTTTCTCCTCAGGTATTGTTGCATTTAAAGATTTATATTTAATATATGGTCCGTATTGACCTTTCATAACTCTTACTGGTTTTTTATCTTCAGGATGTTCTCCCAAATCTTTAATTAAAGATGATGATATTCTTCCAGGCTTTGCTTCAGCAATTAATGTTACGGCTCTATTTAAACCAATTGAAAATAGTTCTTCAACATTTTCTAATCTCGCAGACTTATTTTCACATTTTAAGTATGGTCCAAATCGACCAACATTAAGAGTTATATCTTTATCATTATCTGGATTTTTTCCTAAGCTTATTGGTAACGAGCAGAGAAATTTTGCTTTATCAATATCAATATTTTTAAAATCTATTCCTTTTGGAATGGAGACATTTTTTAAATTATCATCCTTCTTTTTAGTTTTTTTTCTTTTTTTGCTTTTAATTTCTTCTTCTATTTTTTCCTTTTCAAATTGTAAATAAGGTCCAAATCTTCCATTTTTTAGAAATATTTCTTTACCATTATCATTTTTACCAATTAATTTAGGTTCTGCTAATACCAGTTGTTGTGCCGCTTTAGATTTAGATAGAGGTCTAGTAAATTTACATTCTGGATAATTTGTACATCCTATAAATGCCCCACCTCTAAAACTATTTTTTAAACTTAACTGTCCATTATCACAAAGTTGGCATTTTCTATCTATATTTCCATCTTTATCTACTTCGAATATTAGACTACCGAGTCTCTCATTTAAAAGATCAAGAACTTCTCTAGTTCTTTTTTCTTTTACATTAGAAACATTTAAATTAAAATCTTTCCAAAATTCTTCTAGCACATGTATCCAGTTTTCTTTCCCTGAAGTTATATCGTCTAACTGATCTTCTAATTTTGCTGTAAAATCATAATCTACATACTTGGTAAAAAGTTTTTCTAAAAAAGCTGATAAAAGTTTGCCTCTATCAGTTGGAAAAAATCTCTTATTTTCAATATCAGCATATCCTCTATTGGCTATAACAGAGATAATACTTGCATAAGTTGACGGTCTACCAATTCCTAATTCTTCTAGTTTTTTAACCAAACTAGCCTCAGAATATCTTGGAGGCGGTTGTGTAAAATGCTGTTCATCAATAAATTCATTTATTTTAACATTTCCTTTTTCAACGTTTGGAAGTATTTTTTCATTTTCATTATCATCATCTGAACTTGTTAATCTTAAAAAACCATCAAATTTTAAAACCGAACCACTTGCTTTAAATATATTTAGATTATCATCTGAATTTATAGTTATCGTCTTTCTATCAAATTTTGCAGACTCCATTTGAGAAGATAAAGCTCTTGACCATATTAAATTGTATAATTTGTATTGATCTGTGCTTAAATATTTTTTTAAACTATCTGGGTTACGTGTAATTTCAGTTGGTCTAATTGCTTCATGTGCTTCTTGTGCATTTTTTGCTTTTTTTCCAGAGTAATTTAACGGTGCAGAGGGCAAATATTCTTTTCCATAGTTTTCATTTATATAGTTTCTAAAATTATCAATTGCATCCTTTGATATATTGGTTCCATCTGTTCTCATATAAGTTATTAAACCGATTGTATCTCCATCTATATCAATACCTTGGTATAATCTTTGTGCAATTTGCATAGTTCTTGAAGCCCCAAAACCAAGTTTGCTTGAAGCAGTTTGTTGAAGTGTTGAGGTTGTGAATGGTCCTGATGGATTTCTAGTATAAACTTTAGAACTAATATCAGTTATTGAATAATTCTTATTTTGAATTTGTTTTATAGCAACGTTTATATCGTCTTTGTTTTTAAAAGAGAATTTTTCAATTTTTTTGCCATCAATTAAATTAATATTTGATGTTATTTTTGAATTATTTTTATCTTCAAATATTACATTTAATGTCCAGAATTCATCTGGTTTAAATATCTCAATTTCATGCTCTCGTTCTGTTAAAAGTCTTAAAGCAACAGATTGAACTCTGCCAGCTGATTTAGAACCAGGTAACTTAGTCCAAAGAATAGGGGAGATATTAAATCCAACAAGATAATCCAAAGCCCTTCTTGCCATGTAAGCATCTACCAGATGAGGTTCAATTTCTCTTGGATTTTCAATCCCATTTGTAACTGCTTTTTTGGTAATTTCATTAAAAACAACTCGCTCTACTTTTTTGTCTTTTAAAAGTTTTTTTTCTTCTAAGAACTCTCTAACATGCCATGCTATAGCCTCACCCTCTCTGTCAGGGTCAGTTGCTAAAATAATTTTATCCGAGTTTTTTGCAGAGTCTGTGATTTCTTTTAAATATTTTTTTGAAAAACTATCGATTTCCCATATCATTTTAAATTTATTCTCAGGATCAACCGATCCATTTTTAGATGGCAAATCTCTTATATGGCCGTAACTAGCCAAAACAGTGTAGTCTGATCCTAAGTATTTATTGATAGTTTTAGCTTTTGCAGGACTTTCAACTATTACAAGATTCATATTTTCACAAACTACTCAAAAGAATATTTGTGTCAAATTAATAAATTTTTGTCTTTGTTTCTTGTTTATTTATAAGGCGTTTAATATTTTCTCTATGAGTGTAAAAAATTAAAACAAACATTATTAGATAAAAAATTGCATTATTTGTTTCTGACAAAAAAACAAATATTGGAATTGATATACTTGCTAAAATAGATGCAAGTGAAGAAAATTTTGATAATAAATAAGTTACAATCCAAACTATACCAAAGGTAAATCCTAAAATAAAATTTATTGAAAAAAGTATACCCACATATGTTGCAACACCTTTGCCTCCTTTAAATTTTAACCAAACTGGAAACAGGTGACCAAGAAAAACACATAGTGCTGAAATATATACTAAGTTTGGATAACTAAATTTTATAAATAAAACTGGCAAAACAGCTTTGGTAACATCTAATATTAAAGTTGAATATCCAATTAATTTACTACCTGCTCTTAGTGCGTTCGTTGCTCCAATATTACCTGAACCAATATCTCTAATATCTTTTTTAATAAATATTTTTGTTAAAATAAAACCAAAGGGTATTGATCCAAAAAAATAGGAAATTAAGGCGACTAAATAATAATCCATTTCTATAGTTTAAATAATTCCTCACCTTTTACAAATGTATTTGTTACCTTTCCTTGGAGTTTTTTATTTTCAATTGAAGTATTTTTAGATTTAGAAATTAAATTTTCTTGTTTTACAATCCATGGTTTGTTTACATCAACAATACAAAAGTCAGCATCATTCCCAACATTTAAATTTCCTTTATCAATTTTTAAAATTTTAGCAGGATTTGAAGTAAGAGCTTTTATGATTGTATTTAATTTTAAAGATTCATTATGATAAAGTTCAAGACTTAAAGATAAAAGCGTTTCTATGCCAGTTGCACCAGTTGCTGCTTGTGCAAAAGTTAATCTTTTTTGCTCCTCATCTTCAGGTTTATGATCTGATACTATTACATCAATTGTTTCATCTTTTAAACCTTGTACTAAATTTACACGATCCTCTTCTGTTCTTAGAGGAGGGGAAAGTTTTAAGAAAGTTTTAAAATCTCCTATATCATTTTCATTTAATGACAGGTTATTAATTGAAACTCCACATGAAAATTTTAAATTTTCTTTTTTATCTCTTATTAAATCAACAGATTTTCCAGATGAAATTTGTGAAATATGATATCTACATTTTATATAGTTTAATAGAGTGAGATCTCTTTCTATAATTATTAATTCTGCCATTTCGGGTATTCCTTGCAGACCCAACTTTGTTGCAATTATTCCTTCATTTATCATTCCATCTTTTGATAATTCAAAATCCTCAGCATGTTGCATTATTAAAGAATCCAAATCACTTGCAGAATTCATAATTCTAGCCATAACTCTTGTATTTTGAATAGTTTTGGTACCGTCAGTAAATCCAATAATTCCCTTGCTTTGAAGTAATCCAAATTCTGTCATGTTAGTGCCTTCAGATCCTTTTGTAAGAGATGCCGTTGGAAATATATTAATTTTTGATTTATCTCTTCCTCGTCTTTTAAGAAAATCAACTATAGAAACATTATCAATTATAGGGTCGGTATTTGGCATAGTTACTGCAGAAGTAACGCCTCCTGATAAAGCAGCGTTGCTAAGTGTTCTAAAGTTTTCTTTATACTCATAGCCCGGCTCTCCAACAAAAACTCTCATATCAACTAATCCTGGGAAGATATGTTTTCCTTTAAGATCAATTACTTTCTCTCTAGCAGGTATATTGTTAGTATTAACTTTTTTACCAACGGCCTCAATTAAACCAGTTTCACCAACAATTAGTCCACCAACTTCATCAATTGAATTATGAGGATCTAGAATATTTGCGTTAATAAAATATTTTTTTTTCATCATTCACAGAAAATTTTTAAACATGCCATTCTTATTGCAACTCCTAACTCTACTTGTTCTTTTACAACACTCATATTTGTGTCATCAGCTAATTTCGTATCTATTTCTATCCCTCTATTCATTGGACCTGGATGCATAATTATACAATCTTTTTTTGCGTAACTAAGTTTATCTGGTGTTAAACCATAGTACTCGTAATATTCTCTGTTAGAAGAAAGAAATGAACTTGTCATTCTCTCATTTTGCAATCTAAGCATCATTACAATGTCACAATCCTTAACTCCTTTTTTCATATCAGAGAAAACATTTACACCAAATTTCTCAATATCTTTTGGCATTAAGTTTGTTGGAGCAACAATATTAACTTCTGCACCTAGCATGTTTAAAAGATAAATATTTGATCTAGCAACTCTTGAATGCAATATATCTCCACAAATAGCAATTTTAAGTCCTTGAATCTTTTTCTTTCTGTTAATTATTGTTAGCGCATCCAGTAAAGCTTGTGTTGGATGTTCTCTTTTACCATCACCAGCATTTAAAACTGCACAATTTACTTTTTGAGATAACAAGTTACAAGCGCCTGAGTCCTGATGTCTTATAACTATAATATCTGGATGCATAGCATTTAAAGTCATTGCTGTATCAATCAGCGTTTCTCCTTTTTTGATTGCTGAATTTGTTATGTTCATTGACATCACATCCGCACCCAGTCTTTTGCCAGCAAGTTCAAATGAACTCTGAGTTCGCGTAGAAGGCTCAAAAAAAAGATTGATTTGGGTTTTACCTTTTAAAATATCTAATTTTTTATTTTTGCTCTTATTTAAATCTATGAAAGTGCTAGCTTCATCAAGTATCAAATTTACATCAGAAACTGATAAATCTTGAATACCTAGTAAATGTTTTTGGGAAATTTTAACAGCTTTGGTTTTAGTTGCCATTAAAACCAACTCTATAACTATATAACTAGATTATTGCAAGTGTTAATTATTAAGAAAATCTAAAGCTCCTTGCAAAATAAAAGCAGCTGCATTTTGATCTATTTTTTTTTCTCTTTTACTGACATTTATATCTAATTGACTAGATAAATTAAAAGCACCAACTGTAGATAATCTTTCATCCCATAAGGAAACATTAATATTAACAGATTTTGAAATATTTTTTGAAATATCTGTGACAGATTGAGAAGCCTTTCCAAATGATCCATCCATATTAAGTGGGTTTCCGATAATAATTCCACCAATCTTATTTTCATCAATAATAACTGATAAATCAGAAATCAAATTTTTAAGCCCATTATTTTGCAATGTTTTAAATGGCGTAGCTATTTTTTGATTCTCATCGCTTATAGCAACACCAATTCTTTTTGATCCCAAATCTAAGCCAATTAACCTAGTTTTAGTTGTTTGTTTTTTTTTTAGTTCATCAATAGTGATCATATTGTATAATTTTAACTTAAGTGATAGTTTGCGGCTAATTTTTTTTACCATATGACACTAGATCTTAAAACAGTAAAACATATTTCTAAATTGGCTAGAATTTCAGTAGACGAAGAAAAGGCTAATAAATTAGCTGGTGATTTAAATTCGATTTTTGAATTTATAGAGAAATTAAATGAATTAAATACTGAAAATGTTGAACCTTTAACTTCTGTAGCAAATACAACGCTAAGATTTAGGGAAGATGAAGTTCAAAGTCAAAATATAAGAGAGAAAATTTTAAGCAATTCTCCTGATAATAATGAAGATTTTTTTGTTGTTCCTAAGGTTGTAGAATAATGTCTGAAATAACAAAGCAATCTTTAAATGAACTAATTGATAATATTAAGAATAAAAAATTATCTTCTTTAGAAATAACAAAAGCATTTGTAGAAAGATCAGAAAAATCAAAAAAACTCAATGCATATGTAACAGATAATTTTTCACAAGCATTAGATAATGCAAAAAAATTTGATGAAAAACCAAATTTTGAATTAAAACTTCCAGGAATTCCAATTGCAGTAAAAGATTTATTTTGTACAGAGGGCACAAGAACCACAGCAGGTAGTAAAATTTTAAATAATTTTATACCAACATATGAATCTACTGTTACAAAAAATATGTGGAACGAAGGTGCAATTTTGTTAGGTAAATTAAATTGTGATGAATTTGCAATGGGTTCATCAAATGAAACTAGTTTTTTTGGCAATGTTCAAAATCCGATAAGTGAAAATTTAGTTCCAGGTGGGTCCTCTGGTGGTTCGTCTTCAGCTCTTGCTGCAAATCTTACACCAGTTACAATTGGAACTGACACAGGTGGATCAATTAGACAACCTGCTTCTTTTACAGGCACAGTGGGTTTAAAACCAACATATGGAAGTTGTTCTAGATATGGAATTGTTGCCTTTGCATCCTCTTTAGATCAAGCTGGACCAATGAGTACAAATGTAAAGGATGCTGCATTATTATTAGAAGTTATTTCAAGTTTTGATAAAAAAGATTCGACATCGATCGATTTTAAAAGAAATAAATATTCTTCAGAATTAACAAATAATATTAAAGGATTAAAAATAGGAATACCTAATGAGTATAGGGTTGAGGGTATGCCATCTGAAATCGAGGATCTTTGGAAAAAAGGTATTGATTATGCAAAAGAATGTGGTGCTGAAATAATTGATATTTCACTTCCACATACAAAATATGCATTGCCTACTTACTATATTGTTGCGCCTGCAGAAGCCTCTTCAAATCTTGCTAGATATGATGGAGTTAAATATGGTTTTAGATCAGAGGGAGAAAATTTAATAGATATGTATGAAAAAACAAGATCTGAAGGTTTCGGTGAAGAAGTTAAAAGAAGAATTTTAATTGGAACATATGTTTTATCTTCAGGTTATTATGATGCTTATTACCTTAAAGCTCAAAAAGTACGACAATTAATTAAAAAAGATTTTGATGATGCTTACAAAAAAGTTGACGCAATATTAACCCCATCAACTCCAAGCTCCGCATTTAAAATTGGTGAAAAAACAAATGATCCAGTTTCAATGTATTTAAACGACATCTTTACTGTGCCTGTAAATTTAGCTGGATTACCTGGAATTTCTATACCAGCTGGACTTGATAAAAAAGGTTTTCCTCTAGGATTGCAGATTATTGGCAAACCTTTTGATGAACAGTCTATTCTAAATATTGCTTATTCTATGGAAGAAAAAATAAGTTACAAAAATAATTTAACTGATTGGTGGATATAATGGATAAAGACAATCAATTCATTATTGAAAGAGAAAATAATAAATATGAAGTTGTTATAGGATTAGAAGTACATGCTCAAGTTACATCTCAATCTAAATTATTCTCTTCCTCGTCAACAAAATTTGGATCTGAACCTAATACTCAAGTAAGCTTAGTTGATGCAGCCTTTCCTGGTATGTTGCCAGTAATAAATGAATTTTGCGTTAAACAAGCAATTAAAACAGGAATTGGATTAAAAGCTCAAATAAATAAAAAATCAGTATTCGATAGAAAAAATTATTTCTATGCAGATCTGCCTCAAGGATATCAAATTTCACAATACAAATATCCTATAGTAGGAGAGGGTAAGGTAATTTTGGATATGCCATATGGCCCAAAAGAAGTTGGTATTGAAAGATTGCATTTAGAACAAGATGCAGGAAAAAGTATACATGATATTGATCCAAATAATACATTTGTTGATTTAAATAGGTCAGGTGTTGCATTAATGGAAATAGTAAGCAAACCTGATTTACGGTCACCCGATGAAGTTAATGCATATATAAAAAAGCTTAGATCTATCATGAGATATTTAGGAACTTGTGATGGCAATATGCAAGAAGGCTCACTTAGAGCAGATGTAAACGTATCTGTAAGAAAGTTAGGAAGTAAAGATTTTGGAACAAGATGTGAAATAAAAAATGTTAACTCAATTAAATTTATGCAGCAAGCAATAGTTTATGAGGCTAATAGGCAAATTGATCTTGTAGAAGATGGAAAAGAAATTGATCAAGAAACAAGATTATTTGATACAAAAAAAAATGAGACAAGATCCATGAGATCTAAAGAAGACGCTCATGATTATAGATATTTTCCTGATCCAGATTTACTACCTCTAGAAGTAAGCGATGATTATATCAACCAATTAAAAAATGAAATCCCAGAATTGCCAGACGAGAAGAAAAAAAGATTTATTGAAAAATTTGAATTATCTTCATATGAGGCAAATATTTTAGTTTCAGATATAGAAACATCAAAATATTTTGAGGAAGTGATCAAAAATTCAGATGTTAAGTTGGCAACGAACTGGATAACAGGCGAATTGTTTGCTGTTTTAAATGAAAAAAATTTAGAGATATCAGAAAGCCCAGTGAGTTCAAATAATCTATCTAAACTAATAAACTTAATCAAAGATGGAACGATATCAGGAAAAATTGCAAAAACTATTTTTGAAGAGATGATTAATGGAGATCAAGATCCACAGAAAATAGTTGAAGAAAAAGGATTAAAACAAGAGAGCGATCCAAAGGCTTTAGAAGAATTAATCGATAAAGTTATAATGAATAATACTGATAAGGTAGAAGAATATAAATCAGGCAAAGATAAGCTTTTTGGTTTTTTTGTTGGTCAAGCAATGAAAGAGAGCAAAGGTAAAGGTAATCCTCAATTAATAAATAAAATATTAAAAAATAAACTTAATGGATAAAAATATTGAAATCGATCAAAGTATGGTCGACTATATTTTTGCTCATTCAAATAATTTACACCCAATCCAAAAAAAAATTATCAAATACAATGAAAGTCTAGGCTATGTAAAAAAATTGCAAATATCTGTATTACAGGCAAACTTTATTCAATTTTTAATCCAACAGAAAAAATTTAAAAACTGTTTAGAAATAGGAACATTCACAGGTTATAGTGCTTTATCCATAGCACTATCCTTGCCTTCAAATGGTAAACTTTATGCTATTGATAAGGATAAAAAAAATACAGATGTAGCATTAAATTTTTTTAAACAAGCCAAAGTTAATAGAAAAATCAATGTAGAAGTAAATAATGCTTTAGTAGCATTAAAAAATTTAAAAAAAAAAAAGAAAAAATTTGATTTAATTTTAATTGATGCTGATAAAGAAAATTATATTAATTATTTTAACCAATCATTATCTTTAATTAACAAGGATGGGATAATACTAATTGATAATATTTTATGGAAAGGTGAAGTTGCCAACCCATCATCAAAAGATAAAATAACAATGAAGATTAAAGAGTTTAATAACTATATTAAAAACAAAAATATAAATAAATATATATTGCCAATAGGTGATGGATTTTTTGTTTGTTGGAAATAAATGATAAAAATTTTATCTTTTTATAAAATCAAAAAAACAAACAAATTAAATATATTAAAAAAAATTTTATTAGATGAAATAATTAAGAATGAAATAAAGGGATTATTGATTATCTCTAAAGAGGGGATTAATGGTACTTTAGCAGGAAAACCTTCTAATATTTCTAAAATATCAAAATTTATAAGATCAACTTTTAAATTTGAAAAATTTGATATTGAAAATTCAACATCAGCAAAATTTATACCTTTCCTAAAAGCAAAAGTTAAAATTAAAAAAGAAGTAGTTCCAATGGAAGATAATTTTTCATTTAAAAATAAAACAATCAAAAAATATTTAACGCCAAGAAATTGGGATAATTTTATTTCTAAAGATAATGTCAAAATAATAGATGCTAGAAAACCATTTGAATATGAAATTGGTACGTTTAAAGGCGCGATGAATCCAAATACTAATAACTTTAGAGAATTTAAAAATTATTTATCTAGCTTAAACAAAAATGAAAAAATTGGGATGTTTTGTACTGGTGGCATAAGATGTGAAAAAGCATCTAATTATTTGAATAAAAAAGGTTTTAAAAATGTCTATATGCTCAAAGGAGGTATTATTAACTACTTCAATAAAACCGATCCAAACAAAAGCAAATGGAAAGGGGAGTGCTTTGTGTTTGATAATAGAGTAACCATTAAAAAAAATACACAAGTTGGAAATTATGCTATTTGCAATGGATGTAGAATGCCAATTAGTAAAAAAGATATGAAATCCAAAAAATACAAAGTTGGCTTATCTTGCCCAAAATGTCATGACAATTTATCACCAAATCAAATAAAAAGATTTACGATGAGACATCATCAGATAGTTAATTCAAAAATTCCATTTAAATATAAAAGATAAATAATCTATGAATATATTGACTGATGATGTTAAAATATTAATTAGAAAACTTGCTATCCCTGCAAGTGTCGGAACTTTATTTCAAACTTTATACAACATTGTTGATACTTTTTTTGCTGGTAAAATTTCACCAGAAGCTCTTTCTGCTCTAGCAAAATCTTTTCCAATTTATTTTATTTTAATTGCTTCCTCTATAGGGATTACAGTTGCCGGCACGTCATTAATTGGAAACAGTATTGGAGAAAAAAATCAAAAAAAAGCATCTACTTATTTTAGTCAATTGATAATATTTTCACTTATTTTAACTTTATTCATCACTTACATAGGTCTCACTTATTCAGATAATGTTTTTATTTTAATGGGCTCATCTGAAGAAGTTAAAAACTTAGGATTAGATTACACTAATATAATATTCTACGGATCTTTTTTATTTATAGTAGTCGTTGCCTTAAATTCTTTATTGCATGCAGAAGGCGATACTAAAACATATAGAAATGCACTAATAATAGCTTTTTTGTTAAATATTTTTCTTAATCCAATTTTAATATTTGGTTTTTGGTTCATTCCCGCATTTGGAATGAAAGGTATTGGAATTGCAACATTGATTGCTCAATTAGTCTCTTTAATTATAATTTTTAACAAAGTTTTAAAAAGTAGATTAATCAAAGATTTAATTATTAATAATTTTATTCCTAAAATTTATTATTTTAAAAATATATTTTTTCAATCTATGCCAATTATCATTTCTATCTGTGGATACTCTGTAGCATCAGCCATAGTTTTTAAATATGCTGGTTTATCTGGTGAGTATGCTGCTGCTGGTTATGGTGCCGGTACAAGGATTGAGCAAGTTGTATTATTGCCGATACTTGGAATTAATACAGCAATAATTACTATTATTGCTCAAAATTTTGGCGCAAAAAATATTTTAAGAATAAAACAAACTTACATCACTGCAATAAAATATGCATTTATAATTATGATAATTTCATCTTTGTTTGTTTATTTGTTAGCTGAAATAATAACTGGTTTGTTTTCCAATGATTTAAATGTAATTGAGTTTGGTAAATTATACCTGCAAATATCTGCATTTGTATTACCTGCTTATCCAATCTTTTTTTTATCAAATGGTTTTTTCATGGCTTTAAAAAAATCTGAAAATGCACTTGTTGCTAATATATTTAGAAACGTAATCTTTCCATTTTTAGTATTTTATACAGCAATTTATTATAACTCTGACTTTACTAATTTTTTCTGGCTCTGGGTTTTTTATAACTGGATATTTTCTCTAAGTTATCTAGGGTATACTTTATTTTATTTGAATTTTAGATTAGATAAATTTAGCGCTATCGTTAAGCCATAACCATAAGTGCTCAGAAAAAGATCTTCTTACAAATAGATTTAAATTATTTTCCTCTTTATGATGAATAATTACATCTATATGGTTTACTAAAGTTTGGGTTGTTGAGTTTTTGTTAGCTTTAAACTTTGTAAAATCAAATGGACATGCTGTTGATAGCATTTCATAAATATTTTTGCCCTTTAAATTTATACAAACCCATTGGTCTGATACATTTGTGATAGATCCATGATTTAGTTTAGAAATTTCATTATACAACTCATCAAATATTATATTTTGATTGTTATCTTTAGAATAAATCATCCACTCATCTGGACTTAGCCACATTGCTGTAAATTTTTCATTTGAAGAACTTGTATTGCTTTCTGTTGGCAGAATTATTGATAAAATTTTACCAACTTTAGTAAAAAAGTCTTTTTTCTTTCCTCTTAAATTTATTTTTATAAGTGGTTCTTCTAATGACAATTCTATATCGTTGTATGATTTTTTATCTATTTTTGGATAATTAATATTAAGCATTTAGTCTCTCATTATTTTTATCTAAAAATATAAAATCAGATACTGTCACATTGATATTTTTACTCTCCATAGGAACAATTAGTTTTTGACCTTTCATATTTTTTCCACTTCTAACAACGGCTAGTGCAATAGATTTTTTTAAATTTGGACTGTAGTAACTTGAGGTAACGTGCCCTAACATTTCTATTGGTTTTGTATTTAAATTTTTAACAATTTGCGCACCTTCCTCCAAAACTTCATTAGGATCATCTGTAACTAATCCAACTAATTGTTTTCTATCTTCTCTTATAGTATCACTTCTGTACAAAGATCTTTTTCCTATAAAATCAAATTTCTTTTTGCTTACTATCCAATCCATTTGAAGATCAATAGGTGTCATTGTTCCATCAGTATCTTGGCCAACAATTATAAAACCTTTTTCTGCCCTTAAGAGGTGCATTGTTTCTGTTCCATATGGGGTAATATTAAATTCTTTACCTGCCTCTATACATTTTTCCCATAGTGATTTTCCATACTTTGCTTCAATATTTATTTCGTAACTATGTTCACCGGTAAAACTTATTCTCATAATTCTGCAATTAACTTTGTCTAAAGATGCGTTTTGAAAAGACATATGCGGAAAATTCTCATCATCAAATTTTACATCAGGAAATAGTTTCATTAGTATTTTTTTGGAATTTGGACCACAAATACTTGCTGTAGAATAATGATCTGTAACCGAAGTTAAATAAACGTCTAATTCAGGCCATTCTGTTTGCAAGTAGTCTTCAAGTTTGCCTAAAACATTTGCTGCTCCGCCAGTAGTGGTTGTCATTATGTAATGGTTTTCACCAATTCTTGTAGTTACCCCATCATCATAAACCATGCCATCTTCATTAAGCATTAAACCATATCTGCATTTACCTATCGCTAGTTTCGACCAAGCATTAGTATAAACTCGGTTTAAAAATTCAGATGCATCCGTACCTTGAATATCTATTTTACCAAGTGTAGAAGCATCTAGTATTCCTGCGCTTTCTCTTGCAGCCAAACTTTCTCTTTGCACAGCTTGATGCATATCTTCATTGTTTTTTGGATAATACCAAGGTCTTTTCCATTGACCCACATTTTCAAATTCAGCGTTATTTGAAACATGCCATTCGTGCATTGCAGTTTTTCTTGTGATATCAAAAAAATTACCAACATTTCTTCCAACTATCGCACCAAATGTTAAAGGTGTGAAAGGAGGTCTAAAAGTTGTTGTGCCAAGAGAACCCATTTTTACCCCAGCAGTTTCTGCAATTATTCCAAGAGCATGCATGTTGGAAGTTTTACCTTGATCTGTTGCCATACCAGTTGTTGTATATCTTTTTACATGTTCGATTGATCTAAATCCTTCTCTTAGTGCAAGCTTTATATCCTTAGCCGTAGAATCATTTTGAAAGTCTATAAATGATTTTGTCTTACCCAAGTTAATATTGCTAGGAATTAACCAAATATTTCTTTTATTTTTCTCTTTTGAGCAAGAAATTTTTATTTCATTAAATTGATTATTTTCAATATCTAAATAATCCCTAGTAGATTTGATGGTATTATTAATCAAATCATCTAATTCAAAATCACCATTGCAGGAACCAACACTTATATGATCAGTTGAATTATTATCTGGGATAAATATTTGATCATCATCTTTAAAATTTAATTTTCCCCCAGATTGTGTATGCATATGAACTAGAGGAGTCCAGCCACCGCTCATAGAGAGACAATCACATTTTAATTTTACAATCTCCCCTTGAACATTAGAACCATCTTCAGAAAGTTTCATAATTTCAACTGAATTAATTTTTTTATAACCAGAAGTATTTATAATTGCATGCTCCCAATAGATTTTAATTCCTAACTTTTCTGCTTTTTTTACAATCAAAGAGTCTGATGATTTTCTAATATCAACTATTTGTGAAGAAATTCCTTTTTGATTTAGTGATATTGCTGTTTCATAAGCACTGTCATTATTTGTAAAAATAACATTGTTATTTCCACATGCTACACCATAAAAATCTATAAATTTTTTAACTGAATTTGCTAAAATTATCCCAGGTCTATCATTATTATTAAAGACCATTGGTCTTTCTACTGCACCAGTTGCAATAATTACTTTATCTGCTCTAATTTTCCAAAGTCTATGTCTAATGGTGTTATTTTTTTTATCTTCTGAAAGATGATCTGTTAAATTTTCTTTTGCTAATAAATAATTATAACCGTGGTAAGCTGCAATAGAGGTTCTGTTTTTAATTACTAAATTTTTACAATTTTTTAATTCTTTAATTTGTTCTACAAGCCAATCTTTTGTTTTTGAATCATTAATTTTATAGTTTTCATCATCTTGATATATGGTTGATCCACCTAGATGATTTTTATCATCTATCAATATCGTTTTTTTATTATTTTCAGCTGACATTTTTGCGGCAATAATTCCTGAAATACCTCCACCAATAACTAAAACATCACAGTGAATATGTCTGTGATCGTACAAATCAGGGTCTGGTTGAGTAGGGGATTTACCTAAACCTGCTGATTTTCTAATTAATGGTTCATAAACATTTTTCCAAAAGTTTTTTGGCCACATAAACGTTTTGTAATAAAATCCTGCAGGTATAAATGGAGATATAAAATTATTAACTCCACCAATATCAAAATTAACACTAGGCCAACAATTTTGACTTTTAACATTTAAACCTTCATAAATTTCAAGTTCTGTTGCTCTCACATTAGGCTCAGTTCTATCTGTATTATCTGCAACTTGAAAAATAGCATTGGCTTCTTCTGAACCGCATGACATAATTCCTCTAGGTCTGTGGTATTTAAAACTTCTTCCAACTAAATGGATCCCATTTGCAATTAATGCTGAAGCGAGAGTATCACCTTTATACCCAAAGTATTTTTTTCCATCAAAAACAAAAGAAACTCTGTTTGTTTGATCTACAAATTTTGTTTTTCCTACTCTGAAATTTGTCATAATTATTTAACAGGAGGTTTTTCACCCATTTTATAAATAGCGTGAATTTTATCATTGGATGTATCTCTAACCATATTAAACCATTTTCTACATCCATGAGCATGGTTCCATCTTTCAAATTGAATACCTTTAATATTTTTTCTCATAAATAAATACTCAGCCCATTCATCATCACTAAGCTCAGTAGGTTGTTTTGGCCTTACAATATGAGCTTCTCCACCAGAGCTAAATTCGCTTTGATCTCTTTCACCACAAAAGGGACAATTAATTATAAACATTAGTGTGCTACTGCAGCTGCACCA
The DNA here is from genome assembly GCA_011526385.1 of Pelagibacteraceae bacterium. Lineage (GTDB taxonomy): Bacteria > Pseudomonadota > Alphaproteobacteria > Pelagibacterales > Pelagibacteraceae > Pelagibacter. Next base: position 42,214 of record WTIW01000006.1, read on the forward strand.
TGTTCATCTACTAGGTCGCCACTTACAAATCTATTTATATTAAATGCTGCATTTAATTTGTGAGGTTCATCATTAGCAATTGTGTGTGCAAATAAATCACCAGATCCAGGTGTAGCTTTAAATCCACCAGTTCCCCAACCACAATTAAAATATAAACCTTTTACACTTGTTTTACTGATTATAGGGCTAGCATCTGGACAAATATCTACAATACCTCCCCATTGTCTTAACATTTTCATTCTACTAAAAATTGGATAAAGTTCTAATATAGCTCTCAAAGTTTCTTCAACGATATCGTGGCTTCCTCGTTGTGTATATGAAACATACGAGTCTGTACCAGCTCCAATAACAAGTTCACCTTTATCAGATTGGCTAACATAGGCATGCACTGCGTTTGACATCACAACAGTATCTATAATTGGTTTAACAGGTTCAGATACCAACGCTTGAAGTGGTTTGCTCTCTAAAGGTAAACGTAAACCAGCCATATTAGCAATTACACTTGAATGACCCGCAGCCACAACACCAATTTTTTTAGTTTTAATAAATCCTTTAGTTGTCTCCAAACCTTCAACTTGATCTCCATTTCTTTTAATACCTTTGACTTCACAATTTTGAATTATATCAACACCCATTTCATCAGCACCACGAGCATAACCCCATGCAACCGCATCGTGTCTTGCAGTACCAGCTCTTCTTTGTAAAGTACCACCTAGAACAGGATATCTTATATCTTTAGAAGTATTTATTATTGGACAAAACTTTTTTACTTCCTCAGTTTCAAGCCAAACAGCATCAATTCCATTTAATCTGTTAGCATGAGTTCTTCTTTTTAAATCTCTTACATCTTGTAGGTTATGTGCAAGATTCATCACACCTCTTTGACTAAACATAACATTATAATTTAATTCTTGAGATAAATTCTCCCAAATTTTTAAAGCATGGTCATATAGACCTGCACTTGCATCCCATAAATAATTTGATCTTATGATTGTAGTATTTCTTCCAGTGTTTCCTCCACCGATCCAACCTTTTTCAACGACAGCAATATTTCTTAAATTATGTTTTTTTGCCAAATAGTAAGCAGTAGCCAAACCATGGCCACCACCTCCAACTATTACAGCATCATATTCTTTCTTAGGTTCAGGATCTCCCCAAGCTTGTTGCCAATTTTCATGGCTTGAGAAAGCATTTTTTATCAAAGAAAAAATAGAATAATTGTTTTTCATTTTGCCAGAAATTACTTGATTAATATTGAATATTCAATGATTTCAAGTTACACATACAGCCACGGAAGGATGGGTGAGCTGGTTGAAACCAGCGGTTTGCTAAACCGCCGTACGCTTGAAAAGGTGTACCGAGGGTTCGAATCCCTCTCCTTCCGCCATTAATATAGAGGATCGTTTTTAAAAAAATCTTTTAAAAATATTGGTTTTTGGGACAGTA
>WTIW01000106.1 GCA_011526385.1 Pelagibacteraceae bacterium
ATAAATTAATCAATATAAAAATCAATCGTTAGGGGGATTGTAAATATGAAAGAAAATCTACAACGCTTTGGTGGTGCTGCTGCTGGAATGGTTATTCCAAACATTGGCGCTTTCATTGCTTGGGGTTTGATTACAGCACTCTTTATACCTACAGGTTGGGCTCCAAATGAGGGCCTATCCGAAATGGTAGGACCAATGATCGTTTATCTACTTCCAATTTTGATTGGATACACAGGTGGAAAAATGGTTCATGGTCACAGAGGAGGTGTAATTGGTGCAGTAGTAACAACAGCAATAGCAGTTGGTGCTTCTGACCCACAATTCTTTGGTGCAATGGTCTTTGGACCTGCAAGCGCTTGGGCAGCTAAGAAAGTTGACGCAGCACTTCAACCTTCCGCACCGGAAGGCTTTGAAATGTTAATTGATAACTTTTCATTAGGTATCCTAGCAACAGTTCTTGCAATAGTTGCAAAGCAAGTCATTTCACCAATTATGCAAGGTATCCTTGATGCACTTGGAGCACTCTCCGAGGGCATTGTTGATGCTGGATTACTTCCATTGGTCGATTTACCAATCGAAGTAGCTAAAGTATTATTTTTAAATAATGCTATTAATCATGGATTGTTTGGTCCTTTAGGTGTTGCTGAAGCAGCTGAAACTGGACAATCAGTTTGGTTCATGCTTGAGTCAAGCCCTGGCCCAGGCCTAGGTATGCTAATAGCTTATTGGATTGCTGGAAAAGGAATGTGGAAACAATCCGCTCCAGGTACTATCATAATTCACTTCTTTGGTGGAATTCATGAGGTATACTTCCCATACATTTTGGGACATCCAATTATGATACTTGCCATGTGGGCTGGTGGAATGTCACAAGCTCTTTGGTTCCAAATAACTGATGCTGGACTTGTTGCAGCAGCATCTCCAGGAAGTATTTTGGCATATTTGCCATTAATACCTAGAGGAGGAGCAGTCGGTGTGCTTGGAGGCATGGCAATTGGCGCAATAGTGTCTGCAGTGGTAGGTACTATAGTATTAAGAGCAAGACCAGTTAAAGAAACTGATGCTGGTGTTGAAGACACAATAACTATGGACAATGTTCCTGGTGTTGGCTAAATTTCTTAATAAATAATAATTAAATTTGGGGAGGTTTACCTCCCCAAATTTTTAGGTTTTGAGGAGTAAAATGACGCAAAGTTCAATTCCCGCAGATGAAGTAAAAAAAATTGTTCTGGCTTGTGAAGCAGGTATGGGATCAAGTTTAATGGTAAAAAATACTTTGATTAAAAAAGCCAAAAAAGCTGGTTTAGATATTTTAATTGATCATTCACCAGTTAACTTAATTCCTAAAGACGCAGATGTTGTTGTTGCTCATGCTGGTTTATCAGCAAGAGCAAGAGAGGTTGCTGTCAATTCAGTTGTAGTTTCATTTAACATGTTTATGAATGATCCTGCAATTAATAAATTAATAACTGATTTGTCTGAAGGTAATGAAATAAAGAGTAGTTAAATTGGAGATATTAAAAAAATCTTCTATCTTTACATCGCAAATTATCAATTCAAAAGAAGATGCAACAAAACTTGCAGGAAAAATACTTTATGATAATGGGTATGTTTCTAAAGAATATATCGATTCTATGTTGGAAAAGTTGGAAAAGGAAAGCTTTGCAACATATATTGGCAATGGAGTAGCAATTCCACATGGAATGGAGAGTGGAAAAAAATTTGTTAAAAATACTGGTATCTCTTATATTCAGTGCCCAAAGGGAGTCGAGTGGAATGGTGAAACAGCATATCTTATCGTAGGTATTGCAGCAAAAGACGATGATCACATGGGAGTACTAAGTACACTTGCTGAGCTAATCGAAGATCCCGTAGATGCTAAAAAACTATGTGAAGAAGAAGACAAAGATTTAATTTACCTAAAGTTTACTAACTTTGAATAATGAAAAAGGCAGTTCATTTTGGCGCGGGAAATATTGGTAGAGGATTTATAGCACCCGTTTTAATTGAAAATGATTTTCAAGTCATTTTTGTTGACGTTGATAAAAATTTAGTAGATCACATAAATACAAAAAAGAAATATAAGATTAAAAATTTTGATAATATAGACGGCACTTTTTTAGAAATTGAAAATATTAGTGCCGAAAATTTTAAAAACACAAATAATTTAGATAAATTATTGCGTGAAGCAAACTTTATTTCTACGTCTGTCGGACCACAATATATACAAAATGTTTACGAAGTAATAAATAAGATAGATTACTCTCACGAGGTGCTTTTTATAGGATTTGAAAATATGTACCGCGCTTCTACAACAACAAAAAATAAATTTATCACTCAAAATTCTAAAATCACTCCTTTAGATGCTGTTGTCGACAAAATCATACCCCCACAAGATAATGCTTCATTAGATGTCGTTGTAGAAAGTTTTGGCTCAATTATATTAGAAGATAGAAAATTAAAGCCATTAAAAGAATCCAACGTAGTAGCCTATGGCGATTATGAAGATGAGTTTTTAAAAAAACTTTGGTTATTAAATGGACTACACCTTCAACTATCATATTTTGGCATCTCAAATGGGCTAAATTATATCCATGAAATATATAGTTCAAATACACTAAGATATTTTCCACCTATAGCATCAAGAGAGCTCTCAAATGCTTTTAATATTTTTACAAAAAATAAATATAAAGTTTCAAGTTATGTTGAAGATATACACAAAAGATTTTCATCTCCAGAGATAAAAGATGAATTAACAAGAGTCGCTAGAAATCCTCAAATTAAATTTTCAAAAAATGAAAGATTTGAAAAACCACTAAAAATCCTTATTGAAAACAAAAAAGAAATTGATTCATTTAAAACTATATTCAATTTAATTTCAGAAAATGATTACTCAAATATTGATGGTTTTCGAGAATTTCGTTATAATTTTGAAAATGGTCCTGAAGAATTTTTTAAAAATTATTGGGCAATAAACGAAAAAAAATTAAAGCTCTATATTGAAAGGTTAAAATAAAGTGTCCATATCAAAAGAAATTGAAGTTAAAGCAAATGTTGGATTACAC
>WTIW01000055.1 GCA_011526385.1 Pelagibacteraceae bacterium
TATTCTTCTTTTGTAAATAACATTTAATTTGTCTGGAACAATTTTCCAAACCCTTCTACTGAATTATTTTTATTTATTTGAACTAAAGTATCCCAAATTAATGCTTGATTACTAGATAAAACAATTGTGTTCAATTTTTTCTCTAATTTATCAATAATTGGTAATACTGGTAAAGCTGTACATGAAACAAATAATGCATCTGCACCATTTAAATCTAATTTTGATAAAACATCATATAAGTAATTTTGATCTACTTTTCCAATGTCATAATCTGCTTCAATATCAAAATAAGAATTAGAAGTAATTTCAAATCCTTCAGATTTAAAATATTCCATAACCTCATCATTAAGTTTTTTACTATAAGGTGTAAAAAGACAGAGTTTTTTTACATTTAATTTTTTAAGTGCTTTAATTGCAGCAGTACTTGGAGTTGTAACTTCTGCCATTGGTTTTGCTGCTTTTACTTTTTCTTCAATTGAATTATATCCAGCAGCAATTGTTCCAGATGTGCATCCATAAACTACACAATCTATATCTTGATCGGGCAAAATATCTTTAGTGACTTCAGTTACTTTATTGGACATTTTAATTAGATTTTCTTTAGTTAAAGGATTGTAACATTCAATTCTATTAACAAAGAAATCAATTTCACGATCTTTAATTACATTTATAAAATCTCTCTCAATCATAAAGTCGCTTGCAAGTGCAATTAGGCCTACTCTTGGATTTGATTTACTGATGTACTTTGGTTCTATTTTTGTTGAATTCATATTTTAAAAAGTGAATATATCAGAAGTTCTTTAATAATCATTAATATAAAGAGGCTGATGAATTTAAAAGACACCTTAGTTGCATCTTTGGTTCCAATATTTCTTGGGTTTGGTTTTGTAATTGCAAAACCTGCATTTGAATCTTTTCCGCCTATTCTTTTAATGGGTTTAAGATTTATCTTTGCAGCTTCAATTTTGATTTGGTGGTTTCCAATACCAAAAGGTTATTTAAAGAGAATATTTATTGCTTCATTTATCGCAAATACATTGCAATATAGCATTACTTATACTGGACTTAATTATATTGATGCATCAGCTGCTGTTTTATTAGTTCAAACAGAAGTTCCGTTTGGAGTAATTTTTGCATTCTTTATGTTAAGGGAAAAACCAACAATTAGAGCAATTATTGGAATAGGTGTTGCTTTTATTGGTGTTTATATTTTAACAGGTTCTCCAAATTTAGATGGAAAGTTTTTTGGTGTATCTCTTACAATTCTAGGTTCTGCAATCTGGGCATTAGGCCAAGTTGTTGTAAAACCTTTAAGTAAAGAAATTAATCCAGTTGCATTAGTTGCTTGGCTTGCTTTGTTTTCAGGTCCAACATTAATTTTTACTTCAGTAATTATAGAGGGTGATACAATCAATCACTTAACAACAGCAAAATTAAATCATTGGATCATTGCAATTTATATAGGATTTATAATGCAACCAATAACATATGGTTGCTTCTACTATGTTTTAAAAAATAATCCTTTGTATAAAGTTCTTCCAATTGTAACGATGGGTATTCCTCCAACAGGATTACTTGCAGCAATATTTCTTTTAGGCGAAAAACCAACAACAGAATTATTTATTGGTGGAACTGTTATTATTCTTGGAGTGATTTTGATATTATATAATAAGAAAAAAGAGGTTAAAAAATGAAAATAGGTTTTATTGGTCTTGGAAATGTAGGAGGAAAGCTTGCAGGAAGTTTGCTTCGAAACAAATTTGATTTAACTGTAAGAGATTTAGATGAAAATTTAACAAAACCTTTTAAAGATTTAGGTGCTAAAGTTGCAAACTCTGCAAAAGAACTTGCTGAACAAGTTGATTTAATAATAACCTGTCTACCCTCTCCTCAAATTTGTGCAGAAGTAATGGAAGGTGAAGATGGAATTTTAAATGGATTATCTGAAAATAAAATTTGGTTAGAGATGAGTACAACTGATGAGGCTGAAGTTAAAAGAATAGGACAAAAAGTAATTGATAAAAAAGCTATCCCTTTAGATGGACCTGTAAGTGGTGGATGTCATAGAGCTGCAACAGGAAATATTGCAATCTTTGTTGGTGGTGAAAGAAAAGCATTTGAAAAAATATTACCTGCCTTAACTGTAATGGGAAGAAAAGTACTTCATACTGGAGAATTAGGAACTGCTTCAGTTTTAAAAGTTATAACAAATTATCTAGCATCAGTTCATTTGGTTGCATTAGGTGAAGCTTGGACTGTTGCTAAAAAATCAAATCTTGATTTAGCAAAAGCCTATAAAGGAATAGCAGTTTCCTCGGGAAATTCGTTTGTTCATGAAACAGAAAGCCAGGTTATTTTAAATGGGTCTTACAATATAAATTTTACAATGGACCTTGTTTTAAAAGATACTGGATTATTTGATGAATTGGCTAAAAAATTAAATGCTCCTTTAGAAATATCTCCTAAAGTTGTTGAAATTTTTAAAGATGGTCAGAAAAAATATGGTTCAAGAGCATGGTCTTCTATGATTGTAAAAAGAATGGAGGACTTAAATAATATTGATTTTAGAGCAGATGGTTTTCCAGATGAATTAGTTGATAATGAACCTGAAGAAAAAGGATATGAAATATAATAAATATGTTATGGTTAAAAGATGTTAGATAAGAGAAAATTTTACATAAATGGAGAGTGGGTTGATCCTGTTAAGAAAAATGATTTTGAAGTAATCAATCCATGCAATGAAGATCCTTGTGCAATTATTTCATTAGGTTCTAAAGAAGACACAGATAATGCAGTAAAAGCTGCAAAAACTGCATTTGAAAGCTTTAAGGAAACGAGCAAAGAAGAAAGATTAGATTTACTCGAAAAGCTATTGGCAGTTTATAAAAAAAGATTTGGTGAAATGGCTGAAGCTATTTCATTAGAAATGGGAGCTCCTATGGATTGGGCAACAGATGTGCAAACTGCATCGGGTCAGGCTCACTTAGAAGATTTTATAATTAGATTAAAAGAATTTAAATTTGATG
>WTIW01000090.1 GCA_011526385.1 Pelagibacteraceae bacterium
AAATATATTTAACTGACGACAATCCTAGAACAGAAAGTCCAAAAAAAATAAGAAACGAAATCAAAACTAAGATTATAAAATCAAAATTAGTTGAAATTTCTTCAAGAAAAAATGCAATTGAAAAGGCAATAAAAGATCTAAGATCCGATGAGATATTAATAGTTGCAGGAAAAGGTCATGAAAATTATCAAGAATATTATACTAAGAAATTTTTCTCAGATAAGGCATGTATTATTGATGCCATTCATAAAAAAAATAAAAAATTGTCTAAAAATTTAAAGACAAATATTTTAAAAGAACGCTTAAATAAAAAAATAAGTAATAATTTTTTTATTAATCAAGCTTCAATAAATTCTAAAGATTTAAAAAAAAATAATATTTTCTTTGGTATTAAAGGAAAAAATATTGATGGAAATAAGTTTGCTGATGTAGCTCTTAAGAAAAAAGCATCTATTTGTATATTAGAAAAAAATTATTCAAAAAAAAATTCACGAAAAATATTTGTAAAAGACACACTTAAAACTTTTTCAAATTTATCATGTGTAATACGTAAATCATTAGGAACACCCATAGTAGCAATCACAGGATCTGCTGGCAAAACTTCATTAAAAGAACTAATTGGTCAGAGCCTTAATATTCTTACACCCACTTTATATTCAAAAAAATCATTTAATAATCAATATGGAGTTCCATTGTCATTATTTAATCTTGATAAGAAACATAAAATTGGAGTGTTTGAAATTGGAATGGATAAGAAAGGTGAAATTCATAAGTTGTCTAATTTAATCCAACCCGATATTGGAGTAATAACCAATATATCTTATGCTCATATCAAAAACTTTAAATCATTAAAGGGAATTGCAGAGGCAAAAGCTGAAATTATAAAAAATATAACTATAGGAGGTAAAATCATCTTAAATGCAGATGATGCTTTTTATAGTTTTTTTAGGGAGCGAGCATTAAAGAGAGGATTAAAGATAATATCTTTTAGTATAAAAAATAGATCAGATTTCCAATTTATCGATAATAAAAAGCATAGAATAAAAAATATTATTGAAATAAAAGCAAACAACAAAAAATACAAATTTAAAATTAATGAAGATTTATATAATTATAAACTTAATCTAGTGGCTGCAGTTGCAGTAATTTCGAACTTTTTTAAAATAGATAAATTAAATAAAGATATATTTAAAGATTTTGCACAGCCATCAGGAAGAGGTAACTTAAAAAAAATTAAACTTAAAAAAAAGACAATTCAATTAATTGATGAAAGCTATAATTCAAACCCATTATCATTAAAATTTTCTATTGAAAAATTTGATAAAATTGAAACAACAAATGCTAAATATTTGCTGCTCGGAGACATGTTAGAGCTTGGTAAATTCTCAAAAAAATTACACTCTGATATTGCAAATAATATTAATAAAACTCAAATATCTAAAGTATATGTCTATGGAAAAGATATAATCTATACTTTCAACAAATTAAGAACACAAAAGAAGGGCAAAATCTTAAAATCTAATAGTGAAATATTAAGGTTTATAAGTAATCAAATTAATAATAATGATTATCTTATGGTGAAAGGATCAAATTCGACTGGATTAAACGAAATAATAAAAAAATTAAATTAATTTATGCTTTATATTTTATTTTCAAATTTAGTTGATACTTTTAGTTTTTTTAATGTTTTTAAATATCTAACTGTCCGAACAGGGTTATCGATGTTTACTGCTATGATAGTAGTATTTATAGCCGGTGGACCATTTATTAGATATTTCTCATCAAAAAAAATTCATAATCCTATTAGAGATGATGGACCAAATGAACATATAGTAAAAAAAATTGGAACACCAACAATGGGTGGTTTATTAATATTATTTGGTGTTTTTTCGGGCGTCCTTCTGTGGGGAGATTTATCAAATCCTTATAATTGGTTTTTAATTTATATTGCCGGCACTTTTGGACTGCTGGGCGCTTATGATGATTACAAAAAAATAAAATTTAATAATTCAAATGGTGTTTCTTCTAAGTTCAAAATTTCTATTCAAATATTTTTAGCAGTTTTTGGTATATTAATTTTATATTATTCAGGTGTTTCAAATGAAATAGAAAATCTATATTTTCCATTTTTTAAAAATTTAGTTATCAATTTAGGTTGGTTTTTTATTCCATTCTATATTTTCGTATTAGTTGGATCATCAAATGCTGTGAACTTGACTGATGGCTTAGATGGTTTAGCAACAGTTCCTGTTATACTAGTAGCATCATGTTTTGCATTGATAAGCTATGTTTCTGGAAACATGGTTTTTTCAGGATACTTACAAATACCTTATATAGAGGGTGTTGGAGAGGCCTCAATATTTTGTGGCGCTATAATAGGGGCGTGTCTAGGTTTTCTTTGGTTTAATGCACCACCTGCAAAAATATTTATGGGTGACACTGGGTCACTTTCTTTAGGCGGATCATTAGGGGCTGTTGGAATAATAACAAAACATGAAATTGTTTTAGCCATTACGGGTGGTTTGTTTGTTTTAGAGGCTATATCTGTAATTGTGCAGGTTATTTCATTTAAATTGACTGGAAAAAGAATTTTTAGAATGGCACCAATACATCATCATTTTGAAAAAAAAGGATGGCCAGAGTCAACTGTTGTAATTAGATTTTGGATTATATCTATAATTTTAGCATTAATTGGAATTGCAACCCTAAAATTAAGATAATGAAATTAAAAGAAAATTTTTTTTATAAAAAAAAAATTTTAATTTATGGATTAGGAAAATCTGGAAGTGCTTGTTTTGACTATTTAAATAGAAATATTGACTATAAATCCTATTCTGCTGATAAAGCAGTCCGTAAAATTGCAGCAGCAGGTGATCCTGTTAGCACAACAGCACAGGATAATGGGAGTGGAGGAGTGCATTTTGCAGCAAATCTACAAAATTTAAACAAGTATAAGCGTGGATCTATCAACGCTTTTCAGAACGCCCTTTCCATGATGCAGATGCAAAG
>WTIW01000004.1 GCA_011526385.1 Pelagibacteraceae bacterium
TTTTTTGACACTTAATACACATCATTCCATTTACTTGTGCAATTTGAGTTTGAGCCGCAAATAAGTTTGTGGAAAACAAACTGAGCATTAACGTAAGTAATATTTTTTTCATTATTGCAAAATTATATATTTAAAATTTTAAAGCAAAGACATTACTGTCTCATTCTGGGTCCCGGTTTCATCATTTGCCAATTGCAACCAGTGTCAAATCATCACTTAATGAGTTATTCTGCGCAGTATTAATAGTTTCTGTAGTTACATCTCTAAGTTGTTTTTTAAGATCAGAATTAAAGTTATTTTCGATTATTTTTATTGATCCTTCAATTCCAATTTCTTCACCTTTGTCATTTAAACTTTCAGATAATCCATCTGTAAAAACATAAAACCTGCCATCGTTTAATTTAGTTTTTTCCAATTTGTAAACTGATTTATCTTTATGCTTAATTACACCTAAAGGAGTTGAGCTTGAATTAAACTCTGAGTAATTACCTGACTTTTGTCTAATTATTGCTGGTTGATGACCAGCATTGACCCATCTTATTTCATCCGTTAACAAATTATATTCTCCTAAAATTGATGTTACAAACATTCCTGCAGTTTTGGTTTGATATAAATCATTATTCATATGAAACATCATTTCATCGGGATCCACTTTGTCTTTAGACATGATTTCAAATAATGTTGAAGCTTTTGCCATTACCATTCCAGCATGAATGCCTTTTCCAGCTACATCTGCAATAATAAAATAGATGCTTTCATTATGAGGATAAAAACTAAAAAAATCACCTGAAACTTCTCTTGCTGGAATATTTATTCCACTAACTGGAAAATTATCCAGGTTTCTTTTTGGTAAAAAATTTTCTTGAACTTTTACTGCTAAGTTTACTTCTTTTGAAATTCTATCTCTCCATTTATTTTTTTCAGTCTCACTCTGCTCAAGTTTACTCATTAGTTTATTGTAATATAATCCAATAACTCCTCCGGCTGTAAATGGATCTTGAGGTCCTCTTACTTTTAAATCTCCTGATTTAGATTGTTTATCTAAAATAGATATTAAATCATGTTCAACTGAAACTGCTCCATGTTCTGCAATATTTAAACCAAGCTCCTCATGAATTGGGCTTACTCTTAATGGATAAAAATAATTTAGTACTCTAAAAAATACATAAGATGAAATAAATGAAAACGCACCTATTACAACTACTCCAATAATTTGAACTTTAATTTGTTCAATTCGTGTTAGTCCAGTTCCTAATGTTTCAAGGTTTGAAAATATTCCAACAGCTATTGTTCCCCAAACTCCTGCTGCTAAATGAACAGGCACAGCCCCTACAACATCATCTATTTCTTTTTTTTCTAATAGTTCATTAACAATAATTGCAATTATTGTTCCTATAATTCCAATGATTATTGCTACAATTGAATTTACAGAATTACATGCTGCGGTGATAGATACTAATCCAGCAAGTGGACCAAGAATTACATAAAAAGGGTCTGGCTTTTTAAATACCAAAAATGAGATTATTAAGCTTGTTAATAATCCAAAAGCTGCAGAGAGAAATGTATTTATTAAAATTAAAGGCACAGCTTCATCCATGCCACCATTGCTTCCCCCATTAAATCCAAACCATCCAAACCATAAAATTAGAGTTCCAAGAACTGCAAGGGGAAAGCTTGATCCAGTAAATTTTCCTTTGTTGGCCTCTGAATATTTTCCAATTCTTGGACCTAAAATTAAAACTCCAGATAATGCGATCCAACCTCCAACTGAATGAACTATAGTGCTTCCTGCAAAGTCAACAAAACCAATAGCTGCAAGCCAACCCTTGTTCATCGCTTCTCCTAAATAGCTTGATGACCAAGCCCAATGACCTACAATTGGATAAATTATTCCAGTTGCAAAAACTGTCATTACTAAGTAGCCAACAAATTTAAGTCTTTCTGCTACTGCTCCTGAAATAATAGTTGCAGCTGTTGCAACGAACATTGCCTGAAATACAAAATACGTTTGATATTCAGATACATCTGTTGCAAAGAAAAATAAATCGGTTCCAAAAAAGCCATTGAAACTTTTTCCAAACATCAACCCAAAGCCAAATAACCAAAATACAACGACAGATACTCCAAAATCTGCAGCATTTTTAAGGGCAACGTTTATGCTGTTTTTATGTCTTGATAATCCGCTCTCAACGCACATAAAACCAGCCTGCATAATAAAAACTAGTATGGCGCAATCAATTACCCAGAGGGTATCTACAAATGACTTAACAGATTCGACTTCCGTTTCCATATTGTGAAGATGTTAATCTTTTTTCTTCCAAAGAAAATAAAATAGATATGGTGCAACTGCAGGGAGAATTCCAAACCAAAACCACTCATCCCATCTAAAGCTTTTATCAACCGCAAAGCTTTTTAAACCATTCCACCATGTCAAATATCCAATAAAAATAATCCAAACTAAACTAACGGTAACAGCTATTTTGCTTTGTAAATCAAGTTCACCTTTAAAAAAGGTAATTATAAAATTTTTGATAGTCTCTAAGATCATAAAATTGATCTAACAGTTTTGTCTTGTGAAAATTTGATTTCCATCCATAGTAATTTTACAAGTTGTTCCGCTTCCATCCTCTTGTGCTACTATGTAATATTTTTTTATAGTATTAGTCACAACACACACATTGTAACCTAAATCTGATGTAAATAATTCTGTGCCTCCAATTAAATTTAATTCAACTTGATCTGAAGTTTCTGTACTTGGAGCACAAGTAGTTCCAGATCCTGATGATGCATAATAAATTGAATTTTCAGAATAATATTCTGTTTGCGCTAAAGAAAGTTGCATCATGGCATTTTCAGCTGTTTTCTTTTTAGCTGAGTCTACATAACCGCTGTATGCAACAAAACCAATAGATGCGATTATGCTTATAATTGCTACAACGACTAGAAGCTCGATTAAAGTAAAACCTTTGCTTCTAGTCATTGTAAATTTTTTCACTAATTACTATTC
>WTIW01000084.1 GCA_011526385.1 Pelagibacteraceae bacterium
TTTAAGTATTTTATATTTTTTTTATTTGAATTGTTAAGTCTCAAATAATCTTTTTCCGATGTAACTATATCTAATTTTTTCTTATTAGCTATTTTTTTAATTTCACTTATATCTTTATTAGTAAAATTATAATGATCTGGAAATATAATTTTTTCTTTAATTTTAAACTTATATTTTATTAATGTTTTTTCAAATTCTTTAGGGTTTCCTAATCCACAAAAAAATAAATATTCTTTTTTAAGATTAAAAGATTTTAAATTAGTTGGTAAGTATTTTGAATTAAAAATCTTCAAGTTTTTATTAATTTTTTTCAAAATTTTAAAAAATTTAATATTATTTTTTTCACCATTTAAAAATGCAATATCATATTCTTTAATTTCATTTAAACTTTCTCTCAAAGGTCCTGCTGGTAGTAAAAAATTATTTCCAACAGCTTCTGAACTATTGAAGCATGCAATTGAAATATCATAATTAATTGTTTTATCCTGCAAACCATCGTCTAATAAAGCAATATCATATTTTTGATTTTCTGCTTTTCTGAGCGCCTCAGTTCTATTATTTGAACAAATTAAATTTCCATTTTTTTTTAATAAATTTTGTTCATCTTTCTGATCTTGGTAATTTTTTTTAATTATTACTGTTTTGAATTTTTTCTTAAGAATTCTATTTATTTTTAAAATTAAGGGAGTTTTCCCAGTACCGCCAAGATAAATATTGCCAACACAAATAGTTTTAATTTTAAATTTTTTTTTATTTGATAATTTTTTTATCAAATTAACAAAGTAAGTAATTGCAGATAAGGGTAGCAAAATTAATGAAATAAAATTTATATTATCTAAATAAAGTGGACGTTTTATTTTCATTATAGAAATTTATTTATCTCATAAATATTATTTTTTAGAATATTTTTTCCTAATGCATTTAGTCTTTTTGCGACTTTGTTGTTTTGTTTATACGCAATTCTTTTTTGAATAAGTTTGCTCATGTTATCAGTAGTATTGATTTTAGCGGATATATTAAGCTTTGAGAGCATGCTGTAAACTTCATCAAAGTTATGTGTATAAGGACCGTGTATAATAAAGTTTTTATTTCGAGCAGGTTCTAGTGGGTTCTGACCTCCATGCTTAATTAAAGATCCACCAACAAAGCTCAAATTACAGAGATTATAAAATTGATTTACTTCACCGTAAGTATCAACAATGTATATATCGGTAGATCTCTTTATCGGTTTACCGGAGGATCTTGTAACGATTTCTAAATTTTTAGTTTGTAAATCATCAATTATTGAGCTTGTTCTTTGAATATGTCTTGGAATAATAATTGTTATTAAATCTTTAATTTTTTTTCTTGATTTTATATGAGCCTCAGCAATAAAACTTTCTTCACCATTATGTGTACTAGCACAACAAAATATTTTTCTATTTCTAAATAATTTTTTTAAATTAATATTAATTTTATTTTTTGTTTCTCCAAAGTATTTTAAATTTCCAACAGATTTAATTTTTTTTACACCTAATTGTTTTAAATAATCATGTGTCTCTTTATTTTGAGGCAAAGCCAAAGCAATTTTACCAAAAATACTTTTTGCAAATTGAGGAACTTTAATCCATCGATTAAAACTTTTAAAAGTAATTCTCCCATTTATTAATATTATTGGAATGTTTTTCTTATTTAAATTTCTAATCATGTTTGGCCAAATTTCTGAGTCAATAAAAATTGCAACTTTTGGTTTCCAGAATTTAATAAACTTCTTTGTTAGGTTTTCTTCATCTATTGGAAAGTAAACATGTTTAGTTTTTTTTAATTTGATTTTCTTAAAAATTGATGCTGAACTTGTAGTTGAAGAAGTAAGCAGAATACTCTTAACATTTTTATTTTCTTCAATTTTTTTTATTAATGGAATTACACTTAGAATTTCCCCAACACTTGCACCATGAAACCATATAGTCTCTTTGTCATTATAACTAATGTTATAAATACAATATTTTTCTAGAAACCTTTTAAAATCTTCCTTGCCTAAAAAAATTCTTATTAAAAAAAAAATTGGAGAAAATATTACAAAAATTATTGCTAATAATTCATAAATTAAAAACATTAATTTTCTTTAATTTGCCGATTATAAAAATTTTTATAAATTTCTGAATTTTTAAGCAATTCATCATGCTTACCTTCATCAACCACAACACCTTTATCAAGCACATAAATCTTATTTGAATTTAAAATTGTAGAAAGTCTATGAGCTATTACTATTGTAGTTTTATTTGAAGTTAATTTTTCAAGAGCCTTTTGAATTTTTTCCTCTGTTTCAGAGTCTAGAGAGGAAGTCGCTTCATCTAAAAGAATTATTTTACTATCTTTTAAAAAAGCTCTTGCTATTGAGAGACGTTGTTTTTCTCCACCTGATAATTTTACTCCATTTTCACCAATTTTTGTTTCAAATTTGTTTTCTAATTTATTTATAAAATCAGTGCACATCGCCATTTCAGCTGCTTTAAAAATTTCCTCGTCTGACGCATCTGGTTTTGCATATTTTATATTATTTAAGACTGTATCATCAAATAATGTAGTGTTTTGGTCTACTATTGATATTTCTTTTCTTAACGAAGAAAGATTTACTTTTTTAATATTTTTTCCATCAATATGAATTTCACCTGAAGAAGGATCATAAATTCTTGGTATTAAGCTTAATAATGTAGATTTTCCAGAACCACTGTGTCCAACCAGTGCAGTCATCTTATTTCCAGCTATTTCTAGACTGATATCTTTTAAAACTTTGTTATCTAAATTACTTTCGTAAATAAAACTGACACCTTTAAAACTTATTGATCCATTTTCTATACCAAGATTAATTTCATTCTCATTAGCAAGTATATTATTTTTTGTATCTATTATTGGTAAAATTCTTTT
>WTIW01000019.1 GCA_011526385.1 Pelagibacteraceae bacterium
CTTATTGGTCTTGGCGTAATTTTTATTTGGATATTATTTCCATATTTTTTGTTGCTTTTATTTCTCGTTGTTGCATCTTATCATTTTGGAAAAGAAGACTCTGATTTCTTATCAATTAAAAATTATAAAAATAACTTTATTTTAAAAACATTAAAAGGATCAGTAATTATTATTGCACCACTTTTTTTTAAACAAGATGAAACAGTTGAAATATTTAATTCCTTAAATTTTTATTTAGCTAACACATTTTTTTTAAAACAAGAATTTTTGCTGTTTACTTTATTTTTATCTTTTTTGTCTAATTTATTTTTATGTAAAAATGAAAGTTTTAATAATAAATTGATTTTATTTTCAGATTTTTTTTCGATTATGGTGTTAAATGTTTTCCTAGATCCTTTTCTAGCATTTACTTTATACTTTTGTTTTCTACATTCATTTAGGCACTCAACAAAGCTAATTTTTGAATTAAGTAAAAAATTTAATAAAGGTTTTATTCTTTTTGTTAAAAAAGCAATTCCACTTACATCAATTACTGCAATATTATACTTGGTTGTTTTATTTTTTTTACAAAACAGCTTTTCATTAAACGAAAGTGTAAATAAAGTAATATTTATTGGATTGGCGTCTTTAACTTTTCCTCATATATTGCTTGAATATTTAATTGAAAAAAATGGAAAATAAATCAATAAAAATTCTTTTAGCGGCACCGAGAGGATTTTGTGCTGGTGTTGATAGGGCAATAGAAATTGTTAAAAAAAGTATTCAAAAATATGGCTCTCCTGTCTATGTAAGACATGAAATAGTTCATAATAAACATGTAGTAGAAAGTTTAAAAAAAATAGGTGCAATATTTGTTGAAGAGCTAGATGAAATTAAAGACAAATCAAGACCTGTAATTTTTTCAGCACATGGAGTTCCAAAATCTGTTCCATTAGAAGCTTCTAATTTAAATATGACCTATGTCGATGCCACTTGTCCTTTGGTTTCAAAAGTACATAGAGAAGCTGAAAATATAAACAAGCAAGGAAAACATATACTTTTAATTGGTCATAAAAATCATCCAGAAGTCATTGGGACCATGGGGCAACTACCTTCAGGCTCAATTGATTTAATAGAAAGCACTGATGATGCTTTCAAATATGAGAATAAATCTACTAAAAATTTGGCTTATATTACTCAAACCACTTTATCAGTGGACGACACCAAAGACATAATTGAAATACTAAAATCAAAGTTTCCCGACATTTATGAGCCTAAAAAAGAAGATATTTGCTATGCAACTACGAACAGACAGGAAGCTGTAAAAAAAATTGCATCACAGTGTGAAATGTTTTTTGTAATTGGAAGTCGTAACTCATCTAATTCTGTAAGATTAGTTGAAGTTGCAAAGAAAAATGGATCAAAGCATGCCGAACTTATTCATTCTGAGAGCATAATCCCGCTTGAAAAAATTAAAAAATGTAAAATAATTGGTATTTCATCTGGTGCGTCTGCTCCTGAAGTTCTTGTTAAAGATTTTATAAATGAACTAAAAAAACAATTTACTATTGAAATAGAAGAAGTAGAAATCACTAAAGAAAATATAACTTTTAAAATTCCAGGCAAATTAAATTAATGGCAGTCTATACTAAAATAAACTCAAAGGATTTGAGTAATATTGAACGTAATTTCAATATTGGTAAAATAATTAGCTTTTCTGGTATCACTAAAGGTATAGAAAATACAAATTATTTATTAAAAACACAAAAAGGTAAATACATTCTAACTATTTTTGAAAAAAGAGTAAAAACGTCTGACTTACCATTTTTTATGAATTTAATGGATGGTCTTTATAGATTAAAGGTTAAATGCCCTAGACCAATCGAAAGTAAAAATAAAAAATATATTTTTAAGATAAAAAAAAAGAGTGCATCAATAGTTACTTTTTTAAATGGAAAAGATAAAAAAAAACTATCAAACTCAAATTGTTTTGATGTAGGTAAAAATATAGCTAAACTACATTTGGCATCAAAAAAATTGAAAATTTATCGTAAAAACTCTTTATCGGTAAATTCTTGGAAACCTCTTCTTAATAAAATTGACAAAAGAATTAATAAAATTCAAAAAAATCTAATTGGTCTAATGAATGATGAGCTAAGTATAATAAAAAAAAATTGGCCTAAGCATCTATCTGTAGGCATTATTCACAGTGATTTATTTATTGATAATATATTTTTTCATAAAAATAAATTTTATGGTTTTATAGATTTTTATTTTTCAGCAAATGATTTTTTAAGCTATGACCTGGCAACCTGTATTAATGCTTTATGTTTTATAAAAAAAAAAGGTAAATTTATATTAGATAAAAATAAATCATATAATCTAATACGTGGCTATCAAACTGTAAGAAAATTATCTAATTCTGAAAAATTGAAGTTTAATATTTTATGCAGAGGGTCTGCTCTTAGGTATTTATTAACAAGATCATATGATTATTTAAATACCCCAAAAACAGCAATAATTAAAATTAAAGATCCAAGGGAATATATCCAAAAATTAATTTTTCATAAAAATGTAAATTCTTTTAGCGAATATTTTTAAATGATAAAAATTTATACAGATGGATCTTGCATTGGAAATCCTGGCAAAGGTGGTTGGGCAGCTATAATTTTTGAAAATGAAAAAAAATCAATAATTTCTGGTTCTGAAGAGAATACTACAAACAATAGAATGGAACTCAAAGCTCCAATAGAGGCTTTAAAAAAAATTTCTAATGAAAGTAAAATTGAAGTTTTTACAGACTCTAAATACGTAAAGCAGGGAATAACGGAATGGATCAAAAACTGGAAAAATAATAATTGGAAAACTGCTTCAAAACAAAATGTTAAAAACGTAGATCTATGGAAAGAACTAGACAATTTATCATCTAATTTTGATATAAAATGGACCTGGGTGAAAGGTCATTCTGATGTTGCTTATAATAATGAAGTTGATGAGCTGGCTAGAAATGCAGCTGAATCAAATTAATTCAAGAAAGTTTTCAGCCGCAGAAACTTCACATGTACCTGTATCTGGTTCAGCCTGAATATTTAATATCTTTAAATTGTCTATCAACATTGTGTATCTGTTAGATCTATGACCTAGGCCTCTTGAAGATTTATCTACCTCAGCTCCTATAGCTCTTGTAAAATTTAAAAAAGGATCCGCTAACATTAAAATATTATCTCCTACATTATTTGCTTTACCCCATGCGTTCATCACAAATGGATCATTAACTGAAATACATAAAACCTGATCAATACCTTTTGCTTTAAACTTTGGTAGATTATTTATGTACCCAGGTAAGTGTTTTGCGGAACAAACTGATGTATATGCTCCAGGGAGACCAAATAAGACAACTTTTTTATTTCCAATAATTTCTGAAATTTTTTGTTTTTTTGGATCACCATCAACTAAAGTAAAAACCTCTTCATCAGGCAGTATGTCATTTATTTTGGCTTTCATGATATTTTTTCTTTAACGTAATTTTTAATTTTATCAACATTATTATCTAAGATTTCATAATGCTCTTTTTCATTTAAAATATAATTTAATTCATCTGGCAAAGGTTCAGTTTTATTTATTGCTTTTTCTATTGCTAATGGAAATTTGCAAGGATGAGCAGTAGCTAAAACAATGCTACGACTTTTAATATTTAATTTTCTTAAAGCCCCCACTCCTATCGCTGTATGAGGATCAACAACTAAATTATATTCATTGTAAATTTTTTTAATTGTACTCAAGGTCTCCTCTTCATTAATACATTCAGATACAAAATCTTTGTTTATTTTTATCAAATCTTTTTCATTAATTTTATATTTGTTTACTTTTATTTTGTTCATTATTTCTTTGGTTATTTCAGAATTCTTATCACTAATGTCATAAATTAGTCTCTCAAAATTGCTTGCTATCTGAATATCCATACTAGGTGAAATAGTTTCAGATACTTTTTTTGCTATATAATCTCCCTTTGAAATTGCTCTGTGCAAAATATCATTTGTATTAGTTGCAACGATTAATTTATCAATCGGCAAACCCATTTTTTTTGCTAGATATCCTGCATATACATCACCAAAATTTCCAGTGGGTACTGAAAATGAAATTTTATCTGAGGAGTTTATTTTAAAATAACTATAGAAATAATATACAGCTTGCGCAATAATTCTGGCCCAATTTATAGAGTTTACACCAGACATATTTATTGATTTTGAGAATTGTAAATCTGCAAACATTGATTTAACTATATTTTGACAATCATCAAAATTACCCTCTATTGCTATGTTAAAAACATTTTTTGCTGGACCAGTTGTCATTATCTGTCTTTGGACAGATGAAATTTTATTATTTGGGTGAAGTACAAAAATATTTAAATTTTTTTTATTTTTGATTGCATCAATAGCTGCTGCGCCTGTATCTCCTGATGTTGCTACAACAATATTAATTTCTGAGTTATTTTTTTCTAAATAATGCTCATAAAGGTTTCCTATAAACTGCATGGCAACATCTTTAAAAGCAAGTGTTGGTCCATGAAAAAGCTCTAATATTTCTAAATCTCCAACTTTTCTTAATTTTACTACCTCTTTTTCTCTAAAAGTTGAGTATGACTTGTTTATCAACGATTTTAGGCTTTCTTTAGTAATGAAGCTTCCAAGAAAAGGATGGATTATTTCAGTGGCTAAGTCAGTGTAATCAAGTTTTTTAAATCGATCGAGTTCTTCTTTTGAAAAAGGCTGAATATTTACAGGGATAAATAGACCGCCATCATCTGCAAGACCTTTTAAAAAAACCTCTTCAAACGAGAACTCTAAATTATTGTCTCTTGTGCTTATGTATTTCATTAATAATTTTTTTTTCTGAAATATAAATATATCAAAAAAATTGAAATCGCTAATGAAAACCAGGTAAGTGAATATTTTAAATGATTGTTGGATAAATTTGCTTCGATGTTTTTTGGAATTGGAAAACTATCATTACTCTCATTTATCTCAAAAATTATATATGGAGAAAACGATAAACCAGTAAATTTAGTCAGATCCTCATCTTTCAATGTAAACCAATAATTTTCTTGGATGTCATTTTCTGGTTTAAAATAATTAAATTTAGATTTTAATTTTAATATTCCGCTAAATTTTTTACTAGAGATTGAGAAATCATTATTTTTTTGGTCTCTTGGTATCCAGCCTCTATTTAATAAAAAATTTTTGTTATTAATTGTGATTGGGTTTATTAAGTCAAAACCTGGTTCACCATTTTCACTTAAACTGTATAAATATATAATTTCCTCATTATTCAAAGTTCCATCGAATTTGATTTTCAAAAAGTTCTTTGGGTCATGCCCATTAAATGTAACAGGATCACTTTTTAAAGAAGTATTAATTGAATCAATTAACTCTAATTTCCAATTTAATCTTATAATCTGCCAGAACCCTAAAGATAAAAAAATAAGAATAAAAAAATATACGAAAAGTGAAAAAAATAATTTGTTTTTCAAAAATTTTTAACTGCCCCAAATATATATTGCAGCAAATAAAAATAACCACACAACATCAACAAAATGCCAATACCACGCAGCGGCTTCAAAACCAAAATGGTGTTCTTTATTAAAATGACCTAGTTTTCCTCTCCATAGACAAACAGCTAAAAATATAGTTCCAATAATTACGTGAAAACCATGAAATCCTGTGGCCATGTAAAAAGTTGCGCCATAGATGTGACCAGAGAAATCAAAAGTTGCGTGGTGATATTCATATATTTGAAGAGCTGTAAAACAAGCTCCTAAAAATACTGTTAAAGACAGACCTTGAATAAATCCTTTTCTATCATCCTCCAATAAAGCATGATGCGCCCATGTCACTGTTGTGCCAGATAGTAAAAGGACCAAAGTATTTATAAGTGGTATATCCCATGGATCAAATGTTTCTATATCTTTTGGTGGCCAAACATTTCCAACAAATTCATTCGGAAATAAACTTGCATCAAAGTATGCCCAAAACCATGCAACAAAAAACATAACCTCAGATGCAATGAATAGTGTCATTCCATATCGATGGTGTATTTGAACAACAGGTGTGTGATGTCCTTGATGTTCTGCCTCAATTACTACATCTCTAAACCACATGAATGCGCAATAAATTAATAAAGCAAATCCAACAACCATAGCCCACATTATCTCAGCGTGTAAATAATATACCGTACCTATTGCAGTAATTAATGTTGCAAAAGAAGTTGCTATTGGCCAAGGACTTGGGTCAACTAAGTGATAATCATGTTTTTGTGCTGATGCCATTATTAACTCTCGTTTTTTTCAACCTTATAATAGTCAGAGGAGAAAAAAGTATAGGACATAGTAACATCCTCAATATTTTTTGTCTTAGGGTCATTAACTAGCTCTGGATCTAAGTAAAATACAAGGTCATAACTTGCTTTTTCGCCAGGCTTTAGTGTCTGCTTTTCAAAACAAAAACATCCTAGTTTATTAAAATATTGACCAAATGATGAGGGAGAAACATTATAACTAGCAACTGCTGAAGAATCCTCATTACTCAAGTTTTCAACATTAAATTTGATTTTATAAACTTTACCTGGTTTAACATCTAAGGTTTTTTCATTAACCTCAAAACTCCAATCTAATTCGCTATTTACATTAGTGTCTAATCTCACATTTACAATTTTATCTAATACAATTTTTGGAGCTTCTTTTGCAACTTGAGTTGTTCCACCAAATCCAGTTACTCTACAAAATAAATCATAAAGAGGAACAGCAGCAAATGACAATCCAAGCATTAATAAAAAAATACCAGCTAAGACCAATGGTGTAATTGTATTTTTTTTAATCATATAGCTCTATCAAATACACCAACGTTATATAAAGTAAAAACAAATAACAGAATTATAAAAATTAGTAATCCTAAAGCTGTCCTCAAATTTTTTTTTTTTGTTTTATTATCTTGTATCATTAAATCAATTTATCTAGCAGGAATAGAACAAATAATAAGAATAAATAAAATATAGAATATGCAAAAATGTGTTTAGCAGTCTTTATATCAAATTTATTTTTTTTAAATTTATAAAGCTTAAAACATATGTGATTGTAATAAATTGTAAGAGTTAAACCTAAAATTAAAAATAATTCTGTTACAAATCCAATTGTATATGGAAAAATAATCGTCGGTATCATTAACAAGGAATATATAAAAATATTTTTTTTAGTATTTTCAATTCCATTAGTAATTGGCAACATTGGGATCTTTGCTTTTTTATAATCTTTTGCTTTATATAAACTAAGTGCCCAAAAATGTGATGGTGTCCAAATGAAAATAGTTAAAAAAAATACTAATGGCTCTAAAGATAAAGAATTAGTTGCGATGGTCCATCCTATTACTGGTGGCAAAGCACCTGCCGCTCCTCCAATTACAATATTTTGTGGAGTTCTTCTTTTTAACCAAATTGTATAAACCACTAGGTAAAAAAATATTGTGAAAAATAAAAGAAAAGATGAAAGAGGATTTGTAAAATAATATAAACTTACTACTGATAATACAGATAAAGAAACGCCAAAATAAAGAGCTTGGTTTCTGTTAAGTTTACCTCTTGGGATTGGTCTTAGACAAGTTCTTGTCATTAACTTATCAAGATCAGCTTCATACCACATATTTAATGCACCTGCTGCACCAGCGCCTATAGCAACAATTAAAATTCCAATTGATGCATCTATAAATGGAACTGAATTAGGGGCTGTAAGCAAGCCCACTGCGCAAGTAAATATCACTAAAGACATTACTCTTGGTTTCATGAGTTTTAGCAACTCAGGAATTATACCAAGGTCTGTGCTTGATCTCTTTGCTCTTACAATAGTCGACTGCATTTTAATTAATTATAATCTATGAAAGTCTAACTTCTAGATTTTTCTGCACCTTCAACATCCTCAAATTTAGGTAATTCATCAAAAGTATGAAAATTTGGAGGTGAAGGAACTGTCCATTCTAAAGTAGTTGCACCCTCTCCCCAAGGATTTTGAGCTGCTTTTTTCTTTTTTGCGAATGCGTATATCAAATTAGCAAAAAATACACCTAACCCAATAACTGAAATATAAGAACCAATTGATGAAATATAATTCCAATCAGCAAATGCATCTGGATAATCTGCGTATCTTCTTGGCATTCCAGCTAAACCTAAAAAGTGTTGAGGAAAGAAGACTAAATTTACTCCGATAAACGTTAACCAGAAATGAAGTTGTCCCATCCACTCTGAATATTCATAACCTGACATTTTTCCAAACCAATAATAAAAGCCAGCAAATATTGCAAATACAGCTCCAAGAGACAATACATAATGAAAGTGTGCAACAACATAATATGTGTCATGTAATGCTGTATCTACTCCAGCATTTGCAAGCACAACGCCTGTTACACCGCCAACAGTAAATAAAAATATAAATCCTAACGCCCAAACCATTGGGGTTTTAAATGAAATTGATCCGCCCCACATAGTTGCGATCCATGAGAAAATTTTAATTCCAGTTGGAACTGCAATAATCATGGTTGCTGCTAAGAAATAAGCTTTTGTATCTGTATCTAAACCGACCGTATACATGTGATGGGCCCAAACAACAAAACCAACAATTCCAATCGCAACCATTGCATATGCCATTCCTAAATATCCAAATACTGGTTTTCTTGAAAATGTTGAAACAATATGACTTATCATTCCAAAGCCTGGTAAAATTAAAATGTAAACCTCTGGGTGACCAAAAAACCAAAATAAATGCTGGAATAATGTTGGGTCTCCACCAGCTTGGGCTTCAAAAAAAGCTGTTCCAAAATTTCTATCAGTCAATAACATGGTGATTGCACCAGCTAACACTGGAAGTGATAATAATAATAAAAATGCAGTTACTAATATTGACCAAGCAAACAATGGCATTTTATGCAAAGTCATACCTGGAGTTCTCATATTTAAAATTGTTGTAATAAAGTTTACAGCACCTAAAATCGATGACGCTCCTGCAACGTGAAGACTTAAAATTGCTAAATCCATCGCTGGTCCTGGTTGACCTGCTTTAGAAGATAATGGTGGATATATAGTCCAGCCTCCTCCAACACCTTGTGCACCTGGAGGGCCATCAACAAAAATAGATGTTAAAAGCAGTATAAATGCAACAGGCAATAACCAAAATGAAATATTATTCATTCTAGGAAATGCCATATCAGGTGCACCAATCATAATTGGAACAAACCAATTACCAAAGCCACCTATCATTGCAGGCATAACCATAAAGAAGATCATAATTAAACCATGACCGGTTACGAGCACATTATATAAATGATAATTTCCACCCAGAATTCCATCACCCGGATGCATTAATTCTATTCTCATTAAAACTGAAAAAGCTGTTCCTATAACCCCTGCAATAATTGCAAAGATTAAATACATTGTTCCTATGTCTTTATGGTTTGTTGAATATGCCCATCTCTTCCATCCCGTAGGAGTATGATGATCGTGTGCGTGTGCTGTTGCTGTGCTCATTATTATTTACTCGCTATTAACTTTTTATTTATTAAATTTTCATCTTTTGCAAATTTTACTTTAGCATCAGATAACCATTCCTCATATTCTTGATCAGACACTACTCTTACCTCAATTGGCATAAAAGCATGTTTTATCCCGCACAACTCAGAGCACTGACCATAATAAGTTCCTTCTTTTTCAGCCTTAAACCAAGTTTCATTAATTCTTCCTGGCATCGCATCTCTTTTTACTCCAAAAGATGGTAATGCCCATGCGTGTAGAACATCATTAGCAGTAATTAAAACTTTAACTACTTTATTTACAGGTACTACTACTACATTATCAACTGCAAGCAATCTTGGCTGACCTTCTTTTAAATCTTTTTCTTCGACCATATAAGAATCGAAAATTATATTCTCATCTGGATACTCATATCCCCAATACCATTGATAACCGACTGCTTTGATAGTTACATCAGCTTTAGGAATTGTATCTTGAGAATATAAAACTTTAAATGATGGTACTGCCATCACAATTAGAATTAAACATGGAACTAAAGTCCAAATTATTTCTACAGCAACATTGTGAGTTGTTTTTGATGGATTTGGATTTCTAGAAGCTCTAAAACGAACCATAACATAAAGCATCAAAAATAATACAAACGCACTTATTGCAACTATTATTGGAAGCAACATATAATCATGGAACCAAACAATATCTCTCATTGTCTGTGATGCTGGTTCCTGAAAACTTAACTGCCAGTCTTTAGGTTGATTTGCCAAAACTGATAATGGCGCTAAAGCTGCAACCAACGATAATAAAAATTTCTTCATCTAAAAAAGTATATAAAGCTAAAAAATTAAAAAAACACTAGAGATTTCGCGACAATTTATCAATTTTTCAAAAAATTAACTATAGATAAAGCAGATATAACAGCCGTTTCTGAACGTAAGATATTATTACTCAACTTTATAGACTGAGTTCCCTTAAAATTTAGAATCTTTTCTCTTTCATCCACAGTGTAGTCTCCTTCAGGTCCTATTAAAATACAAATGGGATGATCATTGTCAGTTTTTATATTTTTATTATCTGTATTTAAATCACCAAAGATAAGATTAATTGAACTATTATTTTTTAAAAAATTTTCTAACGATTGAGTTTCTAAAATTTCTGGCACACTTAATCTATTACTTTGCTCTGATGCCTCAATTACAATCTTTGATAATCTCTCAATATTAATTTTTCTAACAATTGTTCTTTCTGTCAAAACTGGGATAAGTTTTGTAACACCTAGTTCTGTTGCTTTCTGAATCATAAAATTAAAATAATTTGATTTGATTGGAGAGAATGCTAGCCAAATTTCACTCTCATTTTCTTTTTGTCTTAATTGCTTTTGAACTTTGAAAGTTAAATTATTTTTTGAAATTTCATTAATAATTGCTTCCCATTCTCCAGATTTGTTAAATAAAGAAAAAACTTCACCAGTATTAATTCTCATAACTTTAGTTAAATAATGGGATTGTGTTTTATTTAAAGTTCCTTCTAAATTAATTGATAAACTTTCTGGATAAAATAATCTAATATTGCTCATTATAATAAACTAGATGATGAAAAATACTAAAGCAATCATATTTGATGCATATGGAACTTTATTCGATGTGAATTCTGCTGCAGAAAAATGCAAAGATAAAATTGGAGATAAATGGGAAGGATTTGCGAATTACTGGAGAACCACTCAATTAGAATATACTTGGCTTAGAAGTTTGATGAAACGTCACAAAGATTTTTGGCAAATTACCGAAGATAGCCTAGAAAAGTCTATGAAGAAATTCAATATCAATAATAATATGAGAAACGAATTACTAAATTTATATAAAGTTCTATCAACCTTTTCGGAAGTTAAAGAAACACTCCAAAATCTAAAAGAAAAAAATTTTAAATTAGCAATACTTTCAAATGGAACGCCAGAACTCTTAAATCATCTTGTCTCAACTAATAACTTAGAAAATATTTTTGACGACATTTTCTCGATAGAAGAAGTTAAAATTTATAAGCCTGATTCTAGAGTTTATGACCTGCCAATTAAGAAATTTAAATTTAGAAAAGATGAAATTGTATTCTTAAGTGCAAATACTTGGGATGTTTCTGGTGCTGGAAATTATGGTTTTAATTCAATTTGGGTGAATAGAAGTAACAATATTTTTGATAGTTTGGATTTTAAACCAAAAATTGAAATAAAAAGCTTAAATGAATTATTAAGCATTGTTTAAAAAGACTTGATATATTCTTTTTTCATCTTACATGCGCATTATGAAAAATATAGAAGTAAATAATATTATTGATCC
>WTIW01000060.1 GCA_011526385.1 Pelagibacteraceae bacterium
TAATCGCCAGCTTCCTGAATAATTTTCCAGAGTTTACTTGCGTTTTCTTTATTCACTTATTCCTCAATAAAACTAATGATATATATAAATCAAATTTATAGATATTAAATTGAAAAATGATTGAAGAATTTAAAGTTAATTATACTGAAAAAGAAATTTCTTTGATTTATCAAAAAGTTAAAGATTATCCATGGGATTCAGTGAAGGATTTAGATGGTTGGGAACATGGAACCAATAAAAAATATTTAAAAGAGTTATGCGATTATTGGACTAATAAATTTGATTGGACAAAACATGAAGCAGAAATAAATAGTTTTGAAAATTATACTACTAACGTTGATGGTATAAAAATTCATTTTATTAAAAAAAAAGGAAGTAGTGAAAATTCTAAACCATTACTTTTAATGCATGGTTGGCCTGGTTCGATTGTTGAATTTCTTGATATTATAGAAAAACTTTCTCACCCAGAAAAATTTGGTGGAGATCAAAATGATAGTTTTGATTTAATAGTTCCTTCTTTGCCTGGATTTGGTTTTTCAGGAAGCCCAACTAAGCCAATAGGACCAAGGAAAATGGCAGAAATATTAAATAAACTTATGATAGAAAATCTTGGTTACAAAGATTATGTGGCTCAAGGAGGGGATTGGGGAGCAACCATTGCTAATTGGCTTGGTTATGATCACGCAAAACATTGTAAAGCAATTCATATTAACTGTTTAACTATGCGTCACCCCGATGGACCGCAATCTGATGAAGAAAAAAATTGGCAAAATAAATTTAATGAAGATCAAATTATGCAAGAAGGATATAGAACTCAGCAAGCAACAAAACCTCAATCTCTAGGTTATGGAATGATGGATAGTCCCGTTGGTATTGCTGCTTGGATAGTTGAAAAAATGTATTCATGGTCAGATTTAAAGAATAACGATATTGAAAGTGTTTATTCTAAAGACACCTTGTTAGCTAATATTATGGTTTATATTTTAACAAAAACATTTGATTCAGCGAGTTGGATTTATTTTGGAAGAAGAGAAGAGGGAGGAAGATTTTTTCCGAAGAATTTTAAAAAAATTGAAATTCCAACAGCAGCAGCGGTATTTCCAGCTGAAATGTCTGAGTGGCCGCCACGATCTTATGTTGAAAGAATATTTAATCTTAAACAATGGACCGAAATGCCTGCAGGAGGTCATTTTGCTGCATTAGAAAAACCTGATCTTTTAGTTGAAGATATTAGAAAATTTTTTCGAAGCTTAAAGTAAATTAATACTCTTGCTAATTTAAATAATTAATAATAACCTTACTTAAAAATTTTATGGCAGTTAACTATAAATCTATTGCACAAAAACTTAAATTTGAAGGCCGTGCCTTTATAAATGGAAAATACGTTAATGCTATTGATGGAGAAAAGTTTGATACCATCAATCCTGCTACTGGAAAAAAGCTCTGTAGTGTTGCAAAATGTAACTATAAAGACGTTGATTTAGCAGTAAAAGTCTCAAGAAAAGCCTTTAATAGTGGAGTTTGGTCAAAGAGCTCACCAGAACATAGAAAAGAAGTTTTATTAAAATTCGCTGAATTACTGAGAAAACATGGGAATGAGAACTCAGTTTTAGAATGTGTTGATACTGGAAAGCTAGTAACAGATTGTATTAATGAAGTTGCAAATGATGCTCCCATGCATTTTCAATGGTATGGAGAGTTAATAGACAAGGTTTTTGGTAAAGTAGGTCCAACAGAACCTTCAATAACAAGTTTAATTGTAAAAGAGCCAATAGGTGTTGTTGCTGGAATTGTTCCTTGGAACTTTCCTTTAATGATGGCTGTTTGGAAAATGGCACCCGCTCTTGCAGCAGGCTGCTCAGTGATTATTAAGCCGGCAGAAGATACTCCATTAACTGCAATTAGAGTTGCAAGAATAGCACAAGAAGCTGGTATTCCAGATGGTGTTTTAAATGTACTTCCTGGCTATGGTGATGTTGGTGAAGCATTGGGAAGACACAAAGATGTTGATGCAGTTTCTTTTACAGGTTCGACAGAAGTTGGTGGTTATTTTTTAAAGTATTCAAGTGAAAGTAATTTAAAACCTGTTGCATTAGAGATGGGAGGTAAAAGCCCATTTATAGTTTTAGAAGATGCTAAAATTAATGATGACTTAATTGATAATGCAATTAATTCTGCTTTTTGGAACGGTGGTCAAAACTGTTCTGCAAACATGAGGCAGATAGTTCATAAAAAAGTTAAAGATGAATTTCTTCATAAGGTAATTAAAAGAGTAAAAAAAATAAAAGTTGGTGATCCTTTGAATGTAAAATCTAATATGGGATCAATGATATCAAAAGGACATTTACAAACAGTTGATGGATACATTCAATCAGGCATAGATGAAGGTGCAAAACTTTTATCGGGTGGTATTTCAGATAGTAAACAAAAAGGATTTTATGCAAAACCAACTTTGTTTGATGGACTAAAAGAAAACATGACCATTGCACAAGAAGAAATTTTTGGACCCGTTTTGGGCATATTGACTGTAAAAAATGATGAAGAAGCTCTAAAAGTTGCAAGTAATTCAAAGTATGGTCTACATGCAAGTGTATTTACTCAAGATATAAATCGCGCTTTTCATTTAGCTAAAAGTCTTCCGTGTGGTACTATTTCTGTAAATACTTTTTCAGAAGGAGATATCAAAACTCCTTTTGGAGGTTACAAACAATCTGGATCTTTATCGAGAGATCAAGGAACAGAGGCACTTAATTCATTTCTTCAAACCAAAACAATTTGGATTAGTCATAATTAAAATTTTTTTTAGTTATAAAAATTATATCTAACAAGTAAGTCATTATTTTCTTTGACTTGCTTTAATCATTCAAGATAGACTTATTTTATAAAATAATAGGA
>WTIW01000091.1 GCA_011526385.1 Pelagibacteraceae bacterium
AGCTTCTTTAATGATTTCCATGTCCTTGTATAAACGATTCTTTGAAAATTTAAAGTTGCTATCTTAAATTTTTACAAATTATAAAACTTTCTTTAGACTCTTTTCTGCTAGAAGGTGGTTTATAGACATGAAACTCTTTAAAATGTTTTTTTGCAAGCTCCACAATCTCATTAAAACTAGAACCCATAAATATTTTTGAGATAAATACTCCATTTTTCTTCAATGTTTTTAGTGAAAAATGCATGGCTTCCATGCTTAATTCTCCTGTGACAAGTGAGTCTACATTCTTATTTCCTGTAGTATTCACTGCCATATCCGAAACAACTAGATCTATTTTATCTTTAAAATGATCTAAAATTTTTTTTTGATTAGTTTCATCAGTAAAATCACCTTTTATTTGAATTGTATTCTCAATTGGCTCCATTTCCTTTAAATCTATAGATACTAATCTTGTATTTTTATATTTTCTTGAAATATATTCACTCCAACTTCCTGGTGCAGCACCAAGATCTACTACCGACATTCCATTTTTTATTAACTTATATTTTTCTTCGATTTCTTGAAGTTTATATACTGCTCTAGATCGATAACCCTCGATTTTAGATTTTCTTACGTAAATATCTCTTTTTTGTTTATTGATCCAATTTTTTGAGATTTTATTTTTTTTCAATTGTTAAATTAAAGAACATCTTCGTGATGCTCAGTTTCTTCTGCTTCTTCTGATTTTTTATTTTTTAAAATTGAATAAAAATGAAAAGCACTAACAGGTATTGATAATAAATAAATTGTTCCTGCAACTACAATTGTATTAAAGGTATAAATAAATAATAAACCAAAAAATAAGATTACAGAAAACAAAAGGAATATTGTTGTATTTCTAGGAACTACTATTTTTTTAAGTGCATAAGTAGGTATTTTACTAATCAATAAAATTGAAACTATAATAAACAAAGTTGGGACTGCTATTTGATAATTTATATTAAATAATTGAATCTCACTTAAGCTATAAATTAAAGGCATCAAAACTAATATGCCTCCTGCAGGAGACGGTATTCCTTCAAAAAAATTATCTTTCCAAGTAGGTTCGCCGCTACTTGAAATATTAAATCTTGCAAGTCTTAAGGCAACACAAACCACATAGATTAATGCAACTAGCCATCCTAATCGTCCTATTTCAACTAACGACCAAAAATACATAATGAAAGCTGGGGCAACACCAAAACTTATCACATCAGTTAAACTATCAAGTTCTTTTCCAACTTTTGAAGTTCCTTTTATTAACCTTGCAATTCTTCCATCAAGACCATCAATTATGCCCGCTACTATTAATGCTATTACAGCAAGCTCAAAATTACCATCAAAGGCAAATTTAATTGAACTTAGACCAATACAAACTCCAAAAAGAGTTAAAATATTTGGTAAAATTACTCTAGAATTTTTATTAGAAACTAATTTTATATTTTGTTTTGGTTGTTCCATGATTATCTTTTTGCAATTAATGTTTCTCCAGCAATTGTCTTTTGATCTACTTTTACTAAAGGCTTATAATTTTCAAAATATAGATCTGCCCTACTTCCAAATCTGATCATTCCAATTCGATCACCCTGTTTTAAATCTTCATCTATAGAAGTTTCTGTTACAATTCTTCTAGCAATAAGTCCTGCTATTTGGACCACTATAATATCTTCACCAAAACTATTATTGATCTTATAATAATTTCTCTCATTGTCTTCGCTAGCTTTGTCTAATGAGGCGTTAATAAACTTTCCTGGCTTATATAAAATTTCACTAACTTTTCCTGAACAAGGAGTTCTATTTACATGACAATCGAAAACATTCATAAATATACTAACTTTTGTGTATTTTTTATCTTCAAGACCAAGTTCTTTTGGTCCATTTGTCTCTAATACCTGCAATACAACTCCATCTGCAGGACTTGTTAAATAATCTTCATCTCCAATTGAAATTCTTTCAGGATCTCTAAAAAAGTAGTAGCACCAGATTGATAGAACTAATCCAATAAATCCTAGAAAACCATGAATGAAGTATAAAATTATTGTAGCAAAAACAAAAATTACAATAAATTTGTAACCTTCATTATGAATTTTTGGAAAAATTTTTTCTAACATGGTTCAATCGTTTAATTGATAAATTTCGATTAATATGTATATAAAAAGCAAAAATTCAATTAATAAGATACATCAAAAAAATGAGCAAAATTAAGGTTAAAAACCCAGTAGTAGAGTTAGACGGTGATGAAATGACCAGAGTAATCTGGGAGTTTATTAAAAATAAATTAATCCTACCTTATTTAGATTTAGGCATCGAGTATTACGATCTTGGTATGAAAAGTAGAGACGATACAGATGATCAAATTACAATTGATTGTGCAAATGCCATTAAAAAAAATGGAGTTGGAATTAAATGTGCAACAATTACACCTGATGAAGCTCGTGTAAAAGAATTTAGTTTAAAAAAAATGTGGCGATCGCCTAATGGAACAATAAGAAATATTATTGGTGGAACCGTATTTAGAGAACCAATCATTTGTAAAAATATACCAAAGCTAGTTCCGTCATGGACCGATCCGTTAATTATTGGAAGACACGCATTTGGTGATCAATATAGAGCAACTGACTTTGTTGTGCCTGGAAAAGGAAAGTTAGAAGTTAAATGGACTGCTGAAGATGGAAGTGATGAACAAAAGTATGAAGTATTTAATTTCCCAGGACCTGGTATTGCGTTATCAATGTACAATTTAGATAAATCTATAGAAGACTTTGCAAGATCTTGTTTTAACTATGGTTTGATAAAAAAATGGCCAGTCTATCTTTCAACTAAAAATACAATATTAAAAAAATATGATGGAAGATTTAAAGATATTTTCCAAAA
>WTIW01000111.1 GCA_011526385.1 Pelagibacteraceae bacterium
TTACACCACCAGAATCTGTTTACAAAAGAATTAAAGCTGAAAATAATAGAATTGGAGAAGCAAGAGCAATAAATTCAGAACTAAATTTTTTCAAAGATAAATTTATTATGCCAGTAGATGGAATAATTACAGGTGTTTATGGAAGTCAAAGAATACTTAATGGAAAACCTAAATGGCCACACTACGGTATTGACATTGCCGCAAAACAAGGAACGCAAATAATATCATCTGCTACAGGAGTTGTTACAATGGCAGAAGACGATTTATATTATACCGGGGGCACAATAATTATGGATCACGGTCATGGTATTTCCACAATTTATTCTCATTTAGAAAATGTCTTAGTTGCTGTTGGTGATAAAATTAATCAAGGAGACGTTATAGGAACTGTGGGTTCAACTGGAAGATCAACAGGTCCACATCTAGATTTTAGAATAAATTGGTTTCAAACAAGATTGGACCCTATGTCTGTACTAAATGACTAATAAATAATCATCCAAGAACCAACCAAAATAAGCATCAAACCCCCGATTTTACTTAAAACATTTAGATATTTTTTAGCTAGTAAATCTCTGAACTTGCTAAAAATAAAAGCATAAGCGCTATCAAATATAGAAGCTATCAATATAAACAATATTCCTAAAGAAATAATTTGAAAACTAACTGAATATTGTAAATCAATAAATTGTGGAATAAATGCTCCCAAAAATAAAAAAATTTTAGGATTTGTTAAAATAACAAATAAACCTTGGAGAAAGTATTTTTTTTTAAAACTATTTACTTTTTTTATTTCAAAATTAATTTTTGATATAAATGAAAATATTCCAAGAAAAATCAAATATACAGCTCCAATAAATCTTACAAATTCAATTATTTGGTCTAGTGCTGGTGAAATCAAATTAAAACCTAGAGCTAAAAGTAGAATTAATACAAAAACACCAAACTGAGTTCCAACAACATTTAATAATCCAGCTCTTAGTCCAGATTGTAAAGAATTTGCTACAATCAAACTAACAGTAGGTCCAGGTACAACGACAATTAAAATACTAGCTAAAATAAAATAAAAGATATCCATTTATGATTTGCTAATGTATTTATTTATTATAGGTAAGTAATACCTGATTTTCTGTTTCGTTGATTATCTCAAAACTATTTTCTAACATAAAATTTATAGATAATTTTGTTTTAACTCCCTTGTCATCTAATAAGACTAAAGAGTCTTTTTGCAATTTATCTATGCTGTTTTTTATTTCTTGAAGCTGATGACTTGAAGCGTTTTCAAATTGTCCATCTAGAGAATCAAGGTAAAGAAAATCAATTTTTGTTTGAAAGTTTTTTAAAAAATTTAAACTATCATCAACTACAAAATTTATAAAATCACTATTTCGCTTTGTGAATTTTCTTGCATTATCAACATTCTTTTTTTCTATATCACAAGAATGAAGTTTCCCATTAACATGTTTTGCATAATCTGAAAAAATTAAAGTACTCATCCCATCTTTCCAATTTGTTTTAGTAAAAAATAGGAATTTTTCCTTTCCTCTGGCAACGCCAGTTTCAACTAAGATTTTATGATTTCTTTTGTTTGCTTCAATTAAAGCGAATTTAAAAGAACTAAACCTAAAGTTTTTTTTATTATTATAATTTTCAATAAATTCCATTTAAAATAAATATTTTATAATTTAGAATACATTTACATTATTTATTATTAAAAAACATTATGAGTTTACATTTTTCAACTAAAGAATTTGATCAAAGAAAGAGCAAAGTAATTTATGAAATGAAGAGACAAAATATTGATGCTCTTTTAATGTTTAGACAAGAATCAATGTATTGGCTTACGGGATATGATACCTTTGGCTATGTTTTTTTTCAAACTTTAGTCTTAGATCAAAAAGGAAACATTTCTTTATTAACAAGAGCGCCAGATTTAAGACAAGCCCAAAATACATCCAATATAGATGACATTAGAATATGGGTTGATAAAGACGGATCAAATCCAACAAATGATTTAAAAGTAATTTTAGATGAGTTTAACTTAAAGGGCAAAAATTTAGGTATTGAATATGAAGCTTACGGACTAACTGGAAGAAATGCAATTAAGTTAAATAAATCTTTAGAAAATTATTGCTCTATTGAAGATAAATCAGAATTAATAACAAAAATAAGAGTAGTAAAATCCGATGAGGAAATAAAATATGTTAGAAAAGCAGCTAACCTTGCTGATTTAGCGCTAGAGGAGGCATGGAGATATTCAAAAGCTGGAGCAAGCGAGTCTAAAATCCTTGCAGAAATGAATAGAGTAATTTTTGAGGGTGGTGGTGATTATCCGGCAAACGAATTTATTATTGGTTCCGGTGACAATGCTCTTCTTTGCAGATACCAAGCAGAAAAAAAAATATTAAATAATATTGATCAATTAAGTATTGAGTGGGCTGGAACATTTAGACATTATCATTCTGCAATGTTTAGAACTATTCCTATTGGAAAAGCTGATCCAAAACATTCTAAAATGCATGAAGCATGTGTTCAAGCTTTAAAAAATTGTGAAAGTAAATTAATACCTGGAAATAAAGCTGGGGAAGTTTTTGATGTTCATGCAAAAACTTTTGATGATCTTGGTTACAATAAAGCAAGAATGAATGCCTGTGGTTATTCATTAGGAGCAACTTTTTCTCCGAACTGGATGGATTGGCCGATGCTATATACGGGTAATCCCTTTGTTATTCAGCCAGGCAATATTTTCTTTATGCACATGATACTTATGGATTCAGAAAGCAATTTAGCAATGAATTTGGGTGAGACTTATTTAGTTACAGAAAATGGCAATGAGAGGCTAGGTAAGCAGAAATT
>WTIW01000073.1 GCA_011526385.1 Pelagibacteraceae bacterium
ATTTACGAAAGTGGGATCGGTCGTCTTTAAATTAATTTTTAAAGGAGGCTTTATGAAGTTTGGTTATTTTTGCAATACCACTAATTGGACACACAAACCTTTTCACCAATTATTAGATGAAACAAAGGAAATCACTGAATACTGTGATCAAAACAAATGGAATTCTATTTGGTTTACAGAACATCATTTTAATCATGAAGGAATGGAGTCTTGTACTAATCCTTTAATGATGGGCGCAGATGCTGCTGCTAGAACAAAAAATATTAGAATTGGACAAGCAGCAAATGTAATTACATTTCACAATCCAATTAGACTTGCAGAAGATATTGCAACATTAGACCAATTATCAAAAGGAAGAGTTGAAGTGGGTGTTGCAAGAGGAATTTATGGACGAGAGGCAATTAATCTTAACAAAGAAGCAGATCTTAAAGACCAAGCTAAAAACTTTAGATTATTTGCTGAAACTCTAGAAGTTTTAAAAAAGGCTTGGACTGAAAAGTTTTTTTCTCATCAAGGTGAATTTTATACATACCCTGCTCCTAACCATGTTTGGCAACATGATATGAGCCCACCTAGTGATGAATTTATGAATTTAGAAGATAACACTATGAAAAAAATAAGTGTTGTACCAAAACCTTACCAAGATCCTCATCCACCTATTCACCAAGTTGTTGATGGTATTCGATCAATTGAATGGGCAGCAGAAAATAATATTAATGTAATAATGTGGATACCAACAGTTAAAGCATTAAAAGTTAAATTTGAAGCTTATAAAAATAAAAGATCTGAAGTTACAAAAAGAAATGTACCATTAGGTGAAGGTGTAACTTTAGTTAGAGATATGTTTGTTGCAGATACTATGGAAGAAGCTAAAGAAAAAGCTGGCGAACATATGGTAAATTACATGAGATGGGTTTGTCACTGGAGAGGACTTGGAAACCATATGGATCCTGGTGAAGAACTTCCAGAAACAAAAGGTAAATTAGATTTATTAAATTATGAATTTCTTCATCAAAGAAATATGCTTTTTGGAACACCAGAATATGTAATTGATAAAATTCATGAATTAAAATCGGAATTAAATTTACAAAATCTTCAAGTTTGGTCTAATTTTCCTGGTGTAAAACATAAAGATTGTATGAAGAGTATCAAATTATTTACTGAAAAAGTAATGCCTCACTTTAAAGATGATTTAAGCGCAGAAGTCAAAAAAGTTTCGTGAAGATCAGTTCTAAGAAACTTACAGGCGGCCAAGCTGCCGTAAAGTCATTAAAAAAAGAACAAGTTAAACATGTCTTTGGCTTAATTGGTTCTGCAACAATGGAAATGTTTGATGCTCTTTATCATGAAAAAAAAATAAAATTTATTGATGTAAGAGATGAGAGAACTGGAACACATATGGCGGATGGTTATGCAAGAGCATCCAATCAACCAGGTGTAATTATTGCAGGTCAAAACGGACCAGGTGCTACAAACTTAGTTACAGGACTTGCGCAGGCAAAAGCAGCTTTTTCTCCTGTAGTTTCTTTAGCAGGTTTATATTCTACAAAAGATAATATGGAAGATGCCTTCCAAGGATTAGATCAACAATCTTTATTTGAACCAGTAACGAAAAAAACAATTACATTAAAGAACAGTAAAAATATTCCAAATGTAATATCAGATGGTTTTAATATCGCAATGTCTCCAAGAAGAGGTCCTGTTTGTATAAATTTACCTAGAAACTTATTGGCTGAAAAAAATAATTTTAAAATAAATGAAAAAATAAAGTCATATAAAAATACAAATGAAACTAAATCTAATCCAAATTTGATTAAAAGAGCTGCAAAACTAATAAATAATTCAACAAAAGTGATAATTATTGTTGGGGGTGGAATTAAATATACTTCAGGGTTTAAACCAATAATTAAACTTGCAGAATATTTAAATATTCCAATTGTAACAGCTGCAGGACATGGGGATGCAATTCCATTTAATCACAGATTAAATGCAGGTCAAATGGGTCCAAGAGGAAATCCTGTTGCAACTAAATTAACTAAAGAGGCAGATACAATACTTGCTATTGGTACAAGACTTGGCTTTAATTCAACATTTTTTTCTTACGACAATATCAATAAACAAGCAAAAATAATTCAGGTTGAATTAGAAAAAAAGATGCTTGGTAGATACTTTCCAATTCAAATTGGAATAAATGCAGATGCAGCAACAACTGCTAACCAATTATTAAATGAATTAAAAAAGCAAAAAATTAAATTAGAGGTAAAAAATTGGACTAATCAATTTTTAAAAGATAGATCAGATTTTTTAATCAATAGAGATAAAATTAAGTATAAAAATTACCCTATTCAACCCTTTGGTTTATTTAAAGAGCTTAGAAAAGTTTTGCCAAAAAACTCAGCAATAACACTAGATGCTGGCACATTATGTTTGCAAGCAACTGATGCATTAGAATATTACAATCCACCTAGTTTGTTTACCCCTCTAGATTTTGGTCTTGTTGGTTTTTCCTTTGCATGTGGATTGGGTGTTAAATTAGCAAAGCCAAAAAAAACAGTTGTTAGTCTTATGGGTGATGGCGGCTTTGGAATGACTATTTCAGAATTAAGTACCGCTGTAGAGCATAATATAAATACAATTACTATTGTAATGAACAATAAAAGCTGGGGAGCTGAAAAAGCTTATCAAAAAGATT
Organism: Pelagibacteraceae bacterium; assembly: GCA_011526385.1. Lineage (GTDB taxonomy): Bacteria > Pseudomonadota > Alphaproteobacteria > Pelagibacterales > Pelagibacteraceae > Pelagibacter. The sequence continues at coordinate 2,693 of WTIW01000073.1, forward strand.
TTTTTGGAAAAAGATACTTAGGTGCTGATATTTCTAGCCCACCATTTGATAAAGTTGCAGAGTTATATGGTGCAAAAGGATTTAAAGTTAAAAAATTAAATGAAATTAGTGATGCAATTAAAAGTGCTCT
>WTIW01000109.1 GCA_011526385.1 Pelagibacteraceae bacterium
ATTCAATAATAATTAAATGATATTTGATAAATATAATTTTTTAAAATTATTATAAAAAATGTTTTTAAAATTTATGAACGACATTAATTTTTTTAAAAAAAACGGATACTTATTAAAGAAAAATTTAATTGATCAAGAAACAATAAATAAAATCAATAAGATAGTAAACGAAGTTGTTTCAAAAGAAAAAAATAAAAAAAAAGTAGTTAACAAAACACAATCATACAACAATTATCATTTTGTTTACAATTCTGACTCTAAAAAAAACAAAGAAATCTTAAGGCTCAATAACCCTCAGAATAGACATAAAATTTTTTATGACTTGTCTAGAAATAAAAAAATAATTTCAATTGCTAAAAAATTGCTTGGAGGATCAGTAAGATTTCATCTAGGAAAATTAAATTTTAAATTACCTAATAAAAAAAAAGGAAGTGAGATCGGATGGCACCAAGATTGGGCATTTTATCCACATTCAAATGATGATTTGATAACAGTTGGTATATATTTAGATGATTGTTATGAAAAAAATGGTCCTTTAAAAATAATCAAAAAATCTCATACTAAAAAAATATATAATCATCACAATAACGAAAATTTTTTTGTAGGAAAAATTGATACAAAAAAGAATAAAATAGGAATTAAAAATAGCATTTCTATAACTTGAACTGCAGGAACAGTTGTTTTTTTTCATTGTAGGGCTGTTCATGGATCTGGAAATAATATGATGAATAGTTCAAGGCCACTTATTTTATTTGGTTATAGAGCATGTGATGCTTGGCCATTAATTAATGATGGAAACCCTCATCCTGAAGTTGATTTAGAAAACTATGATAGAAATATTATTGTTGGAAAAAAATCTTTGAAACCTAGATTGACAAAAGTACCAACTATTATCCCTCTACCAAAAAAGAAACACTATGTTTCAATTTATGAACTTCAAAAAAATAAATATTAAGATAAATTTAAATATTTATTAAATAAATTATGAAACGTATTTACAGTTTTGCAAGAAAACCTGCGGAAAGAAACTATACTATATCAGATCTGCAAGAACTTAAAATAACTGAAAAAAAACTTACCATGACTAATCCAGCCAATGCTGATGAAATTCGAGCGTGTAAAGATGCCGGGATAGATTTATTTGTTGTTGGAATGGATCAGATTGACAATGTTCGTAAAATTGCTCCTACTCATTTTACACGTGTTGGTTCAAAATGGGCTCAATTTGGATCAAATGAAGAAATTTTAGCTGATGCATTTGAAGCTATGCGACGAGGTGGAGATATGTATTACACACTAAGATCATACGAGATAATGGAAATGATGTCTCGAGAAGGTATTCCTGTACAAAGTCATATTGGGCTAATACCTACATTCAGCCACTATTGTGGTGGTTTACGAGGATGGGGTCGTAAAGCTGATGAAGCTATGCAAATTTACGACACTTTAAAAAGAATGGAAGATGTTGGTGTTATAGCAGTTGAAGCAGAATGTATTGCTGAAGAAGTATTGGAAGTAATTAACAAAAAAACTTCAATTGTCACATTTTCTCTTGGTTCTGGAATGGCTGGTGATGTCATAATGTCTTTTGTAGCTGATGTTTGTGGTGAAGAAAGTGAAGAAGATAAACCACCAAAGCATGCACATGCTTTTGGTAATGTTGGCAGACTTCATAAGCAAATTCATAAAGAACGTGTTGAAGCTTTAAGTAAGTTTCGTGATGAAGTGGTTGCTGGTAATTTCCCTTATAAAGATACAAATATATCTATGCATGATGGTGAAAAAGAAAAATTTCTTGAAGCACTTGATAAGTGGAAACCTACACATCAATAACAATATTAAATTGATATTTAGATATTAGTAAATTTTATTAATTTTTAATGGTAATTAAATATTTTTTATTAAAATTAAATTATTTTAGTTAATCTTTAATAAAAAAAAATTTTTTCATAGTGTATTTAAAATCATATGAAAAAATCAACTTCATTTGATCCTATTTGGGCACCAATCTTAACTCATTATTCCTCTCAAAAAGAATTAGAATTAGATAGTAATCTAATTGAAAAACACATCAAATGGTTGGAGCCCAATGTTAAACAGTTTCTTATATGTGGAACTACTGGTGATGGATGGAATTTAAATGATAAATTAATAAAAGATTGGCTTAATATAACAATTAAAAAAAATCTTTTTACTGAACAGAATAAAATCTTATTCGGTGTCTTTGGAAACAATACTCATGACGTCTTAAAAAGAGCAGATATTATTGAAAGATTCTTTATCCAAAATCAATGTAAAGCTGGATTTATAGGTTTAACTTTATGTGCACCAGTTGGTAAAAATAACACACAAAAACAAATCATAAATCATTTTGAAACTGTTATTGAAAATACATATCTACCTATTTCGATTTATCAATTACCTCAAGTGGTTAAATGTGAAATTAAACCTGAAACACTAAAATATTTAAAAGAAAAATTTGAAAACAGAATTGTTTTATTTAAAGACACTAGTGGTGAAGATAAGGTAATTAATTCAGAACTTAATTTTGGAAATATTAAATTTTTAAGAGGCGCTGAAGGAGATTATTTTAATCATATAAGTCCAAATGGTAAATACGATGGATTTTTATTAAGTTCAGCTAATAACTTTGGCAAAATTTTGAGAGAGATAATCAATAAAGTAAATAAAGATAATTACTTAGAAGCAGAATATCTTTCACAAAAACTAAGTAGATTAATAAATAATTCTTTTAACGAAAGTAAAAGTTTAAAATTTGGAAATCCATTTT
>WTIW01000069.1 GCA_011526385.1 Pelagibacteraceae bacterium
TAAATAGCTTATCAGATAAATTTTGTAATTTATCTCCAAAGAAAACATCTTTCTCAATTCTTTTAAAATCTAAATCAAAAACTGTAGACATTGCAGATGCATAAACAGATCTTGAATCAGTAGTGGCATTTAAATCTCTTCCTTGATAAAGCTGTTTTCTTTTTAATCCAGGCCAATCAGTATAAACTTGGCTTTTCTTTAACAGTCCACCTGCCATAAAAATTGCAGTTCCATATCCATGCTCAGTTCCATTACCTCCATTTTGGGCAATTGTTCTTCCAAACTCAGTCACTGTTAAAATTAATGTATCTTTATAAGCTTGTTTTAACTCAGCTTTAAGATTTTTTATTATTTCATCCATCTCGACCAAGCATCTGGTATGAGTTCCATCTATTCCACCTTGTGCTGCGTGAGTATCAAATCCATTTACTTCAAATACTGCAACCCTTGGACCGTTAGGTTTTATAAGTGAGGCTGCTGCTTGTTTTGCAAGATTGTTATTATCTCTTTTATCACTGTATCCATAAGAATAGCCACTCATCATCTCTTCTGTTTTTCTCTTTTGAATGAAATTCATCATGTCTAATAGTTCTTCCTCAGAACGTTCTGCATAAATTGTTTTTAAAAGTTCTAATGTATCTTCTCTAGGAAGTTTAGAATCAGATGGATAATAATTATTATTTTTAGGTACTCCTCTAAGCAATAAAGGCATAGGAAGAGACAGAGCTAGTCCATCTCCTTGTAATTTTGCTATTTTCATAGCTCTTCCAACCCATCCTGTTTTTTCTACATAAGGAATTTTTCCACCAGACTCCATTAAGTTTTGTCCTTCAAAGTGAGATCTTTGAGTATAAGGGATGCTTGTTGCATGGATTATTGATCCTGTATTTTCATCCCAACAATTTTTAAAGGCATTTAACTTAGGGTGTAAGGCAAAGTCAGAATTAAGTTTAATTGTATTTTCAATTAATATACTTCTTCTTTTCTTTTCAAAATCTTTATCACCGATTATTGGTACTGCACAAAGTCCATCCATTCCTCCTCTAAGCATAATAATAACTAAATTTTTCTTTCTAGATGTCGATGCGATTGCTGGTAAATTAAAACCTGCTAAAAATAAAGTTGTGGCTGTTCCTTTTAGAAAATCTCTTCTTGATATCTTCATGCTTTTAATGTCTCCGGTAAATTAAATAATAATATATGCCTCTCCTCTAAAGTTTTTGCTTTAGATAATATTTTCAATATTTCATCAGGTTTATCATAATTGTTTCTCACAATTTTCTCATGGCGATCATAATCATTAAGATCAGTGACATTATATTTGTAAAATGCTTTTTTTGCATAAAGTAATCTTCTTATAATTAGTTCAGTAGACATCCAATCTGTTGAAATATCTGAATAACCATTAGGTTGTTTTGAAGCATATGGGTTGCAACCTAAATCTTCCAATAACCAATCAGTAAATTTCATATTTTCACTCATGTCATATCCAAAAACAAATTTATCCATTTCATGCTCTGGTACCGGATGAGCATATGTTGCTCCCGACATATTAATCATTTGTAACCACCAATTTTCAGGATTTTGAAATTTTTGATGCTTATCATTATATTCAAATGCAACTTTTAAAGCTGCTTTGTGAACCTCTGGTAAGAACCCATCTGATTTTTCCCAAGCCTTAACAATTGGGTCTGTCATTTCTTTTGTAGGATTATCTGTAATTAAATATCTGCACAATTTTAGTGCAATAAATTCCTTACATGATGGATGTTTAACAAGATCTTTTATTACAGCCTCTAAAGCTTTTTTTCCTGCTTTGTATTCTTTTCCCAATACAGTCTTTTTTCCCCTTTCATGATATTTTCTAAAAAACTGAACATCGTGTGCAAGATCTTTTTTCTTTGTCCATTTTGGTCTCCAGCCAGTCATTATTTTAGCTAGTTCAATTACATCTTCTTGCGTATAGCCTGCATTTGGTGAGATTGTATGAAGCTCCATTAATTCTCTTGCATGATTTTCATTTAATGTTGCAGGTCTCTTTTCTTTTCTTCTCCACTCCTGTTTTCCACTTTCTGAATTTGGTCCAACATTATCTTTATTATCTAGATGAATTATCATTGGCCATGCAAGTGTTCCCTCGATTGCCATTTTTTCAAAACTTTGATTTAAGTTAGCTCTAATATAATCTCTTTGATATGGTCCTGTAGAAAAATGCCTTAGCATTTGAGTATCACTAATAGTGAAGTGATTTGCCCAAAAAAACCAAAGTTTCGCGAGTACTGGAGAATTGCCTCTTATGGCTTCCGCATGTCTTATGCTTAATTCACTGTTTGGAAAATAATCATGCCCTGAATCTTTAATTAATTGATCTCTTGCCCTCTCAAAACCTTTTGCGTCATTTTTAAATTTTTTTCTTATAACAACATCTTCTTGATATCGATAGTCACCCCACTTTTGTCTCATTTCCTTTTCAGGCAAGACATGTTTTCCTTTCCAATTTAACTCTGGAATTATATCAACTTGCTTTTGAGCCCAAGCTAGTGGATCTGATGGGATTTGTTCATCTGGTTTTAAACCAAATGCAACTTTACGAAAGAAATTTTTCACAATTTCAAATTAACAGAATTATTTAATCTGATCAACTGCGCTAATATTATCTAAAGAATGATTTAGAGCTTCAATACTTTCTCTATTAGAAAAATAGAAAGTTAGTATATTTAGTAAAATAACTAGATAAAAAGGTATTAAAGTTACATTTGAAA
>WTIW01000014.1 GCA_011526385.1 Pelagibacteraceae bacterium
CTAAAATTTATTTATAACGATTTTGTTACAATGCAGGTATGTATTTATATCCAATCAGGAAATGGGAGCCCTTTTTGTTGTAAAAAATTTTTATTAAACATCTTAGAGTTGTATCTGTCTGATTTATCACAAAGAATTGTAACAATAGTTTTTCCAGGCCCAAGTAGCTTACCAAGTCTTATAGCTCCAGCAATATTAACCCCACAACTTGTTCCAAGACTTAAACCTTCATTTTTAATTAAATCATAAAGAATAGGTAAAGACTCATGGTCATCAATTGAAAAAGCTCCATCTATTTTCGCTTCAGCAAAATTTGCTGTAACTCTACTTGAGCCAATACCTTCAGTTATTGAACCACCTTCAGATTTTAATTCACCATTTTGGATATAATTGTAAAGAGCAGATCCAGTTGGATCAGATAAATAAATTTTTATATCTTTATTTTTTTCTTTTAAATAACTGCTAACACCACCAATGGTACCACCAGTTCCAGATGCACAAACAAATCCATCAATTTTTCCTTCTGTTTGATGCCAAATTTCTGGACCAGTTGTATCATAATGACCTTTTGAGTTTGCTGTATTATCAAATTGATTTGCCCAAACAACTCCATGATTATTAGAACTACTTAATTCTTTAGCCAATCTATCTGCAACTTTTACATAATTACCATCATCTTTATATGGCTTAGCAGGAACTAATCTTAAATCGGCTCCAATATTTTTTAAGGTATCTTTTTTTTCTTGAGTTTGATTATCATTCATTACAATTATTGTTTTGTAACCCAATGAATTTCCTAAAAGACATAATCCTATACCTGTATTTCCAGCAGTACCCTCAACAATAGTTCCACCTTTTGAAATAAGTTTTTTCTCTTGGGCATCCTTAATTAAAGCTAATGCAGCTCTATCTTTAACTGAACCACCTGGATTTAAATATTCTGCTTTCCCATAAATATTACATCCAGTTATTTCAGAAGCAGCTTTTAATTTTATCAGAGGTGTGTTGCCAATTGATTGAATAAAATTATCTTTATAATTTTGCATTACTCTTTATTTATATCGCCATTTGTAACTGCATATGGTTTAAATTCTTCTGTAGCTGTTCCAACATTTTTTGCAGGTATACCAATCATAACTGCATTTTCCGGAACATCTTTTGTTACAACTGCGTTTGCGCCTATTTTAGAATTTTTTCCAACAACTACTGGACCCAATATTTGCGCTCCTGACCCAACAACCACATTGTCCTTCAAAGTAGGATGTCTTTTAATGTGTCTTTGATCATTAGAATTTATACTTGGAGAAATACCTCCTAAAGTAACCATATGATAAATCGTTACATTGTTTCCGATTTCTGACGTTTCTCCAATTACAACACCCATTCCATGATCTATGAATAGATTTTTTCCAATTTTTGCACCCGGATGTATTTCTATTCCAGTTAAGAATCTTGAAAATTGAGAAATGATTCTTGCAACAAGATCAAATTTAGCTACTGAAAAAAAATTTGCCAGTCTGTGAAAGAAGACTGCTTTCACCCCAGGGTATGTCAAAACTAAACTCAATTTAGATTTGGCAGCTGGATCTCTATCAATTATTGATTGTAAGAATTCACTCATTTGATTTGCTAATTGTCGCTGTTGATTAAAAAATTATATGACTTATATAATAAGTATTATTTAATTTTAAAGTGCTTTTATAATGTATAAAAATACAAATTGTTTTCATCTTGCCATTCCTTGCGGTGATTTAGAAAAAGCAAAACATTTTTATAGCGAAGTATTGGGATGTAGACTTGATAATGCAGCACAAGAGTGGGCTGATGTTGATTTTTGGGGCAATGAACTCACCCTTCATAAAAGTGATCATAAATTAGATAACGAAAGACATGATGTTGATATGGGAAATGTTTCTGTACCTCATTTTGGAGTTCATTTATCAAGAAAAGATTTTGATAGTTTGAAAAATCGTCTTAAAGAAAAAAATGTAAAGTATTATGATGAACCGTACCTTAGATTTAAAGGAACTAAATACGAGCAAGAAACTTTTTTCGTAAAAGATCCGAACGAAAATATTTTAGAAATAAAAACTTTAACTGCTAACGCAGATTAGTTATTTTTTATATTTTTTCATACAAACTTCTGCGAGCAATAAGTTTGGGTCAATAAATAATTTAGATTCTTTTGCTTTTTTAAATGATTTATATGCAAATAATGCAATAGGAAGCTCAGTACATCCTAGAATAATTTTTTCACATTTTTGTTTAATTAAATGATTTACTGCAGGTCTCAATGCTTTTTCTGCCTCTTTCACTTTTCCCATTTTTACAAGCTTAATTGATTTATTTACTGAATTTTTTTGAATTTTTTTATCAGGACAAATTAATTCAAAATTATTGTCAAAGTATTTATTATAAACTTTTGTTTTAAGAGTTGCTTCTGTACAAAGTATTCCAATTTTTGAATTTTTTTTACATGTTTTTCTTGTGTGATTAAAAACTTCTTTAGGCATACTTAAAAGAGGTATTTTTATTTTTTTTTGAATATCTTCATGCCAATAATGAGCAGTATTGCACGGCATAACAATAAATTTACACTTATTTTTTTCTAACATTTTACATCCATCGACTAAAGCATTTAGGACGTTGTAATACTTTTTTAGATTTTCTGGTCGTTTTGGAGTATCTGATTTATTGTATAAAACAAACATTGGATATTGCTGATCTAGCTTTCCTCTATTTATTTTTGCAAT
>WTIW01000077.1:0-1061 GCA_011526385.1 Pelagibacteraceae bacterium
ACACCCAATATTCTTGCCATTTCATAAAAATAAATATCGCATGATTGTTTGATTGCATTTCGAAGTTTCATGTAACCATGCCCATTTTTCTTCCAGCAATGATATTTCACTCCATAAAGTTCATAAGGGTGTTTATGACCTTTGCATAAAATTGGTTTTTCAGGATCGATTGTTCCAAACTCTAATGCCGCAAGAGCAACTAAAGGCTTAAAAGTTGAACCTGGTGAATATAGACCTGCAATAGATTTATTAACTAAAGGTTTTAAAGGATCATCTCTTATTTCTCCCCAATCTTTATGTCCTATACCATGAGTAAATTTATTTGGATCATACGTTGGTGAAGAAGCCATTGCGATAACTTCACCTGTATAAATATCCATTGCACAAATAGATCCTGCTTTTCCCTTTAAAAGTTCTTGTGCCATTTGTTGTACTTCAAGATCTACTGTTAATTTTACTTTTTCACCTTGAGTTTCTTTTATGTAATCAATTTGACTAATTCTTTTTCCAGATGAATTAACTTCATATCTTTTTACACCGTACCTACCAATAAGATCTGTCTCTTTTGCAAACTCAATCCCAGATTTTCCAACCTTTAAACCTGGTACTAAATTTTCTTTTATAACTTCTTTTCTTTCAATGTCTTTGGGACTGGCTGCACCTACATAGCCTACTACATGAACTAAATCATTTTTATATGGATAAAATCTTGAAGATGAAACAACAGGTTTTACGCCCTCTAGTTCATGCAAATATAAATTTAATTTAGAAAATTGGTTCCAATTTAAATTGTCTGATGCAACTAAAGTATCCCACGGTTTTAATCTCTCTTTTTCTCTATAAATTTTTCTAATTTCATTATTAGATAAAGAAATAATATTTTTTAATTTAAACATTGTGTCATCGAAATCTCTAATTTGATCGAGATCAAGATGTACCTGGAACACTCTATCGTTATCAGCTAAAACATTATTAAAATAATCTGTAATAAATCCTCTTTGAGGAGGCGTTTTCCATTCTCTTATTCTATTTTTATCAGACAAAAGTTCATATTTTTCTCT
>WTIW01000077.1:1161-2751 GCA_011526385.1 Pelagibacteraceae bacterium
ATGGATGAAACACCTATTGGAAAATTTTGAACAACATCGTTTATGATACCTGCAAAAAATACCAATCCATACCCAAGTCTTTCTGGTTTTTTTAATATCCAAAAGAAAATTGCAATATAGATAAAGTTAAAAGAAAAATTGATTTTAAATAAAAAGAACGAAAGATCGTATCCTGTTAAAGCTAGGAAAAACAACAATAATATAGGAAAACTATGGATAAAGTTTTTATATACCTTTCTTGGAAACGATAACGACATTCTAGTTATTTACCCTAATAAATTTGAGTTGGTTATAATCTACAAAAAAATCAACATACTTTACTTCATCTTTTATAAATACTTTTCCAATAGGAATAGCCGGTGAAATAATTCCATCCACACCTGATGTATAAACAATAGAACCTTCACTTATGGTGTTTAGTTTTGGTAAAAATTCTAAATCTGCAAAATTGTTATTTCCATTTCCAGATAAAATTGCATTTACTCCACCTGGTTCTACAACAACTGGTATCTTGCTATTCAGATCAGTTGCAAGCAAAATTCTTGATGTTAATAAATTTACATTAATAATTTTACCAACATAATAAGCTTTATCTTTAACAGCTACTCCTAATTTTACACCATGCTGATAGCCTTTATTTATAATCATGGATTTTAAGAAAGGACTTTGTTGATCTAACAATACTTTTGCCAGTAAATAATTTTCAGATGATATTTTTTTTTCTTCAATTAATTTTTTAAGCCTTTCATTTTCTGATTTATAAAATTCGATTTGATTGCTAATGCTCTCAAAATCAAACTCTTTTTCTTGAAGAGCTGTATAATTGTCATACATTTCAAGATGATCTTGAAATAGATAATATTGATTTTTAATATAAACAAAGGGAACAGATACAAAGAAAGAACCTTTGAATATAAAATCTTTAGTTATCGATCTAAATTTATCAACAGGTCCAGACTTAAAGTATTCGAGAGATAAAACTAAAATAGATACAATTAAAAGAGTAAAAAGTGAAAAGTTTTGACGTGTACCTTTTTTTAAAAAAGCAGAACGAATAGCAATTATAAAATCATCTCTACCCGAATCTGCTGCCATAGTATTTTAATACTCAGATAATACAGTAGAAAATATTTCTTCTTGATCTAACGCTTTTCCTGTTCCAATTGCAACGCATGACAATGGATCATCCGCTATATTAACTGGTAATCCTGTTTCTTTAGAAAATCTTTTATCAATATTTTTTAATAAAGATCCACCGCCTGTCATAGTTAATCCCATATCGACTAAGTCTGCAGATAATTCTGGAGGCGTATGCTCTAAAGCTTTTTTAATTCCTGAAACAATTTCTTTTAAAATTGGATTTAATGCTTCTGCTGTATCTTCTTCTGAAATATTAACTTCTTTTGGAGTACCTGATCTAATATCTCTTCCTTTAACAGCATAAGTATTATTGTTTGTTGGTATAGCTGTTCCAATATCTTTTTTAATTTTTTCAGATGTACTATCACCAATCATTAAATTGTATTCTTCTCTCATGTAATCTCTTAAAGCATTATCCATTGCATCACCTGCAACTCTTAAAGATTCTGA
>WTIW01000100.1 GCA_011526385.1 Pelagibacteraceae bacterium
TTAAATTATTTAACTGGCTATGATGCTTGGTCTTTTTATTATGCTCAATGTGCAATAGTTCATGTAAATGCGGAAGAACCTTTATGCTTTGTTAGAGCACAAGATGCAGGAGGCGCATATATAAAAAGCTATTTAAAACATGAAAATGTAATTGTTTATGATGAAGGTTATATTCATACATGGCCAAAACACCCTTATGATTATTTAATTGAAATAATTAAAGAAAGGAAATGGGATAAACTTTCAATTGGTGTTGAAATGGATGCGCATTATTTCACAGCCTTTTGTTATGAAAAAATCAAACAAGGTCTACCGAATGCAACAATAAAAGATAGCGATAGATTAGTTAATTGGGCAAGATTAGTAAAATCTGATGCAGAAATCGGCTTTATGAAATCTGCAGCAAAAATTTCAGAACGTGGAATGAAAACTGCAATGGAGGTTATTAAACCTGGTGTTAGACAGTGCGATGCTGTTGGTGAAATTCAAAAGACATTATTTTATGGAACAGAGGAATTTGGCGGCGAATATTCAAGTATTGCAACATTGCTTCCAACTGGAAAAGGAACATCTGCTTCTCATTTAACTGCAACAGATGACAAATTTGTTGAAGGGGAGGCAACAATTATTGAACTTTCTGGAACTTATAAAAGATATCATGCTCCAATGGCTAGAACTGTTTTACTTGGAAAACCTGATCAATTGAAAATTGATACAATGAATAAAACAATTGAAGCATTAAATACAGGTATTAGCGCGGTTAAACCCGGCAATACCGCTGATGATGTTGCGCAAGCTTTTTGGAAAGTTTTAGATAAGTATGGAATAGAGAAAAAATCTAGAACTGGATATTCAATTGGAATTGGTTATCCACCTGATTGGGGTGAGCATACATTAAATATATATAAAGGAGACATGACAGTTTTAGAACCTAATGTTTGTTTTCACATGATTGCTGTAATGCAATTTGGTGATTGGGGAGTTGAAGCATCTGAGGCAGTACGTGTTACAGAGAATGGTTCAGAACTATTTTGTAATTTTCCAAAAGAGCTTCATATAAAGAGCTAATTAGCTATTGAAAATCATTGTCACAAATGTTTTAAATCCAGCTCATGTCTAAAAATCAAGAATTCGTAAAGTTCGATAAAGTTGACAAAAGTTATGATGGTAAAACTTTAGTCGTTAAAGATCTTAACTTAGATATTGCTGAAGGTGAATTTATTACAATGCTTGGACCTTCTGGTTCTGGTAAAACAACTTGTCTAATGATGTTGGCAGGTTTTGAAACTCCAACTAATGGTGAAATTTATTTGGATGCAAATCCAATTTCAAATATTCCACCTCACAAAAGAGGAATTGGAATGGTGTTTCAAAACTATGCATTGTTTCCACATATGACTGTTTATGAAAATTTAGCGTTTCCATTAAAAGTTAGAAAAATTCAAAAAGATGAAATAGATAAAAAAGTTGATAAAGCATTATCAATGGTATCGCTTTCTGGATTTGAAAATAGAATGCCAGCACAATTATCTGGAGGACAACAACAAAGGGTTGCTGTTGCAAGAGCATTAGTTTTTGATCCTGCAGTTGTTTTAATGGATGAGCCATTAGGTGCTTTAGATAAAAATTTAAGAGAGAGTATGCAATATGAAATTAAACATATTCATGAAAGTATTGGTGTAACAGTTGTTTATGTAACTCATGATCAAAGTGAAGCTTTAACAATGTCGAACAGGATTGCAGTATTTAATGATGGAAAAGTTCAACAATTATCTAGTCCTGATAAACTTTATGAAGAACCGGTAAATTCTTTTGTTGCAGAATTCATTGGTGAAAATAATACCTTTGGTGGAGAAGTAACAGATATTTCAAAAGGATCATGTAAAGTAAAACTTAGCCATGGTGAAATTATTGCAAATCCAATTTCTGTAAAATCTAAAGGAGAAAAAACTACTGTATCTTTAAGACCTGAAAGAGCATTGATTAACCCAGAAAATAAAATGGATAATAATCACAAAGGAACTATCGAAGAAGTTATTTATCATGGTGACCATACTAGAGTGCGACTTAATCTCTTAGGAAATTCTGAATTTATTTTAAAAGTTCCAAATAGTTCAAAAAATTTGGATATCAAATTAGGTAACGAAATTAATATCGGTTGGAATAGTCAAGACGCAAGAGCACTAGATCCAAAATAATTTTTTTTCACTTTATATATCAAGCTAAAATGAGCTGTTGACTTCAATGGCCCTATTTGTTGTACTTTTCGTTATATAAATTAATTTATATCAACCTTTAAACGGAGGAAAAATGAAAAAACTTAGTAAATTATTACTTGCTCTTTCTTTTGTTCTTTCAATAACTACATCATCATATGCAGTAACTGTTGCATCATGGGGTGGAGCTTATACTGAATCTCAAAAGTTAGGGTATGGTGATCCAACTGCTAAAGCTTTAGGAGTGGAAATCAACTGGGTAGACTACTCAGGTGGATTATCTGAAATTAAAGCTCAAAAAGAAGCAGGAGCAATCACTTGGGATATAATCGACTTATTTGCATTCGATACTATTAACGGATGTGACGAAGGTCTATTTGTTGAATTTGATTTTGACAAAGATTTCCCAGCTGCTCCAGATGGAACACCAGCTAGTGAAGACTTCTTCACTGGTATGCCAAGTAAATGTGCAGTAGGTAACATTCTATATTCTTGGAACTACGCTTACGACACAAGAGCTTGGGGTGGAAAAAAAGCTCCTACAAAAATTAAGGACTTTTTTAACACTAAAAAATTCCCAGGAAAAAGAGCTATCTACAAAAGCGCTCTAACAAACTTAGAGATCGCTTTAGCTGCAGATGGCGTAAAAATGGGTAAAGGTGGAGCATTAATCTACAAGAGACTTGAAGAAGAAGGCGGAGTAGATAGAGCAATGAATAAGATCAAAGAGCTTTGCACAGATCCAAACGGAGGATGTGTATTCTGGTCTGCAGGTGCTCAACCACCAGAACTATTAGTTGCTGGAGAAGTTGTGATGGCAACTGGTTGGAACGGAAGATTCTTTAACGCTGAAGTTGGAGAAAATGCACCGATTGCACAAGTATGGGATGGTCAAGGTCTTGACTATGAATATTTCGCACTTGTTAAAGGTGGTCCAGATGAAGCAAATGCTAAGAAAGCTTTAGCAATGATGACTAACACTGAAATGTTAGCTGGAAGTGCTAAATACATTGCATATGCTCCTTGGAGAAAATCTTCTCTAGAAGTGATCAAAGCAGGTGAGCCTTGGTACAAAGATGGTAAAACAGAAATGATGCCTCAAATGCCTACAGCTCCTGCAAACACTAAAAACTACTTCCTAGTTGATCCATTCTATTGGGCTGATAATGGCACAGAGATTGGTGAAAAATGGGAAGCAATGAAAGCTACTTTAAATTAAAAATTTAATTTAAAGTTATATAAGATATAATATACTAAAGGGCGGTCTAACCACCGCCCTTTTTATTTATGAGCAGCGAAGCACAACAAATTTTAACTACAGACGGCGTACCTCTTTCGGTAAGTTTAAAGAAAGCTGAAAGAAAAAATAAAATTAAAGCCTTTTTATTAGTTGTCCCGTTATTACTATTCTTATTAATCACTTACATATTTCCTATTGGAGATATGTTTATGCGAAGCATAGACGACAAAATGGTAACAAATATGTTGCCAAAAACATTTTCAGCTATGGAAAAATGGGATGGTAAAGAAATGCCTCCTGAAGATGTTTTCGCTGGCTTTTATTCGGATTTTAAAATTTTAGTTAAAAATAAAGAGCATGGAAAATTAGCTCAAAGATTAAATAAGGAAAAGAACGGATTTAATTCAATTATAAAAAAACTTTTTAGACAAGTTCAACGAAACAAAATTGATGAAAGCCAAAGCATCAAAGAACAAATAATGAAAGTCCACAAAAGATGGAGAGATGTTGAATACTGGCAGGCAATAAAAAGAACCGCACCTCCATATACAACTGCAAAATATCTAAAAGGTATGGACATGTATTTTGGACCAGATGGTGAAATATTACAGGTAGATGAGGATAGAAGAATTCACAGAATTTTATGGCTTAGAACTTTAGAGATTGCTTTCTTTGTTACCTTATTTAGTTTTTTAATGGGTTATCCAATTGCACATTTGCTTGCAACTTTGCCTATGAAATACAGTAATCTTTTAATGATTTGTGTATTACTTCCTTTTTGGACTTCTCTACTTGTTAGAACAGCAAGCTGGATGATTTTATTACAGCAGCAAGGAATTGTTAATGATTTCTTTGTAATGATAGGTTTAGTTGCTGACGATAACAGGCCAGAAATGATGTATAATAAAGTGGGTACTTATGTTGCAATGACCCAGATTTTATTGCCATTTATGGTACTTCCTCTCTACAGTGTAATGAAAACTATTTCTCCAAGCTTGATGAGAGCTGGTAAATCTTTAGGAGGAACTCCATTTGTTGCTTTTTGGAAAATTTATTTCCCATTAACAATACCAGGAATTGGAGCAGGTTGCTTATTAGTTTTTATTCTTGCAATTGGATATTACATAACACCAGCATTGGTTGGAGGAGCTTCTGGAACTTTGATTAGTAACCAGATTGCTTATCACATGAAGACAACATTAGATTGGAGCTTTGCATCTGCAATGGGATTAATGTTGTTAACTGGGGTTTTAGTTGTTTATTGGATTTATAACAAATTAGTTGGAGTAGATAATATTAAATTAGGATAATTATGGCTTTACCAAAATATACAGAAACACGTTATAGAGTTTGGCATTATTCTTATTTGTTTATTTGCGCATGTGTATTTATATTTTTAGTAGCACCTTTATTTGTAATCTTCCCATTATCATTTAATGCAGAAGAATTTTTAGTTTTTTCTGAAGGTATGAAAAATCTAGATCCAGATGCTTTTTCATTGAGATGGTACAAAGATATGATCTATGGAACTAAGAACCCATGGGGACTAGCTGCTAAAAATAGTTTTATTATTGCAATCTTTGCAACTATTGGATCAATTATTTTAGGAACTTTAGCAGCATTAGGATTAAGTAGCAGGTATATGCCATATAAAGGAATTATTATGGCAACTTTAATTTCACCAATGATTGTTCCATTAATTATATCTGGTGTTGCAATATTTTTCTTTATGGCAAAAGCTGGTTTAGCAGCAACTCATACTGGAATTGTTTTAGCACATATAATTTTAGGAACGCCATTTGTTGTCATAACTGTAACTGCAACTTTAACAGGATTTGATCATAGTGTAACAAGAGCAGCGGCAAGTCTTGGAAGCAATCCTGTAAATACATTTATGAAAATAACACTTCCATTGATTTTACCAGGTGTAATTTCAGGAGGATTATTTGCATTTGTAACATCATTTGATGAAGTGGTGGTTGTTTTATTCCTTGCTGGTTTAGAAAATACAACAATCCCAATTCAGATGTGGACTGGATTAAGAGAGCAATTAAGCCCAACTATATTAGCGGTTGCAACCTGTTTGATTATTTTGTCCACTTTAATACTTGTTAGTGCTGAGCTTTTAAGAAGAAGATCAGAGCGACTAAGAGGTATAAATAGATAATTTACTGTTCAACTTAATTTCAATATAAAACTCATTTATGGATATTAAAAAAGTAGTTGTCATTGGATCAGGTACGATGGGAAGTGGTATTGCTGCTCATTTATGTAATGCAAATGTTCCAGTAACATTATTAGACTTAACTACAGAAATAAGTGAAAAAGCAAGAGAGAGAATTCATAAATCAAGACCTCCATTACTAATAGATAAATCTAAAATTAATAATATTAAAGTTGGAAATATTAATGACAACTTTGATGCTGTAAGCGAAGCAGATTGGGTGGTTGAAGCGGTCGTTGAGAGAATTGATATCAAACATAATATTTACGAAAAAATATTTAAAAACAGAAAAGATGGTGCAATTGTTTCATCAAATACATCATCCATTCCAATAAAAGTTTTATCTGAAAAACTATCGAACGAAGAGAAAAAAGATTTTTGTATCACTCACTTTTTTAACCCTGTTCGATATATGGGGCTTTTAGAAATTGTTAAAAATGAGAACAATGATTTAGATAAAATAAATTCATTAAAAAAATTCTGTGAACTTGAGCTTGGAAAAGGAGCAATTGTTTGTAACGATACACCTGGGTTTTTAGGCAATAGAATTGGGGTTTATGCGATGCAAGTTGCAATGACGGAAGCCTTTAAAATGAAATTATCTATCGAAGAAGCAGATGCAGTTTTTGGAAGACCAATGGGAATTCCTAAAACAGGAGTTTTTGGTCTTTATGATTTAATTGGAATTGATTTGATGGCTGATGTTCTAAAAAGTTTTATCAAAGAGCTTAACGAGCAAGATGAATTTCAAATAGTTGCAAAAGAAATCCCACTTGTAAAAAAATTAATAGATACAGGATATACAGGACGTAAAGGCAAGGGTGGCTTTTACAGAATGAATAAAGAAAATAATCAAAAAATTTTAGAGGCAATTAATCTAGAGACAGGAGACTACGCTCCAACTAAAAAAATTGATCTTGGAATGGATGTGGTTGATATAAATGGGTTAATTAACCGTAAAGATAAATATGGTGAATATGCTTGGACAGTTATTTCTAAAATAATAAAATATGCATCGTCTTTAGTTCCAGGAATAACAGATAAATTTAATGATATTGATGAAGCAATGAGACTTGGCTTTAACTGGGCAATGGGTCCATTTGAAATGTTAAAGTCAATTGGGGTTAAAAACTTTTTTGAAAGAATTGATAGTTTTGAAAATAATAAGTTTTTAGAAAATTTATCTAAATCTAATGATGAAAATTTTTATGGTGAAAGACAAATTTATACTGATATTGAAACTTTAGGTAAAATTAGACCAACAGCAATTAAATTAGATAAAAATAAATCTGCAGAAATACATAGATTTAAAGATTTTAATATTGTTGAGTTCACGACAAAAGCTTGTGCTTTAGATTACGACTCGATGGATGCATTAAAAAATGCAACTGATAAACCATTGATTGTCATTAATGAAAGTATGCAATTTTCAGCTGGTGTAAACTTGAGTTACACTATGAATTTTGCTGATAAAGGTGATTTTAAATCTATTGAAAAATTTATTAAGTATTTTCAAGATACATGTAAAACTTTAAAGTATTCTAAATACCCAGTTGTATCTGCTCCATCTGGATTAACTTTAGGAGGGGGTTTTGAAGTTTTGGTTCAAAGTAATTTTGTTGCATCTCACACTAATATTGTAATTGGTTTAGTTGAAACTATAGTTGGATTAGTTCCTGCAGGTGGTGGGTGTAAAGAAATGTTATGGCGTTGGTCACAATCAAAAGAAGCACAAGCTAACCCAGATTATGCACCCTTAAAAGTATTTGATATTATTGGATATGCTAAAACAGCAACGTCTCCAACTGAGGCTGAACCATTAAAATATTTAAGACCTGAAGATAAAAAAATAATGAACAGAAACAGTTTATTTTCTGAGGCAAAAAAATTAATTGATCAAAATTCAGATTTTACACCTCCAGAAGAATGCACTTTTAAATTATCTGGAAAACCTCTTAAAGAGAAAATGATTAAGGTATTGGAAAAATTATATAATGAAAAAGTAATTTTAGATCATGGTATGCATGTTGGTATTGAACTTGCAAATGTATTAAGTGGTGGAGATACAACAATTGATAAAACTTTATCAGAAGATGATCTTTATAAATTAGAATTAGACTCGTTTATGAGATTAATTCAAACTCAACAAACTCAAGATAGAATTAAACACACCCTTGCAACAGGTAAACCACTAGTTAATTAGAGTTAAGCATTCTAAAAGTATTGATATAATCAGGTCTTAAAACGTAAATAGCTTTGTTACCTGTTTTAATTTTTCTTAAAATATCTAAGCCATAAATCACTTTTCCAAGAGGGGTATATTCTCCTTGATATATTGGGATTTCTTTAAGTGTTATAAAAAACTCACTATCTTCAGAATTAAACTCAGTTGTTCTTGCAAAACCAACGCTACCTTCTGTAAATTCAAATTCATCGTTCAATTCAGATTTAAGCAATCCTAGGCCAGATTTACCACTCCCAATTTTTGAGTAATCTAAATATTCTTTGTTACCAAACTCTAAATCACCAGCTTGTATAAGTGTATTCTCTACAACTTTATAAAAAGCTGAACCATCATAAGATTTTTTATTTATTAAAGTTTTAAATCTTTCAACAGCATTAGGTGAGATATCTGGATATAATTCAATTACAACATTTCCACATTCAATATTCATGACCGCAATATTTTCTGGATTAGTAAAATTTGTATTTTTTAAATTAACTTCATCTACAAATAAACATTTATTCTTGAGTAAAAAAAAAGATGAAAATGCAAATATGCCAAGACTAATTAAAAATATAAATAATATTTTCTCTGATAAAGAAGCTTTAACTTTTTTTATCATAAAATATTTCCATCAATTTTAGATAAACCTTGCCTTATAAATCCCACCTTATTTCTTAAAATTTGATCTTCTTTGATAATTTCGTTAATTTTATTTTCATCTGTCATTAAGTATGAAAAAATTTCTGCCATATCTTCTGATGGAATTGATTTTGAATACTCAGTTAAAAATCCATTTGTATTTTGATATAAATCTAAATTTAATCTATCAGAACAGGTTGAGCATTCCGCATAGCTAAAATCAGTATTGTTAAATGAAGAAAAGACATTTTCATTAAAATTATTTGAAAAACTTTTTTGTATCATATGAAAAATTTCATGATGAATCATTCTTTCAAAATACTTTGGATTGAAATTGATATCTAAAATTAAAGTTCTTTTTTTTGTATCTGGTATCCCTCCAGTATTAATATCTGAAATATATAAATCTTCACAAAGAACAATGTATTTAAGACTTATATTTTTTAAAAATTTTGAATTGTAATAATTCAAGTTTTTTTCAATAACACTAAATTTATCAATTAAATTTTTTTGATTAACTTTGTTACATTTAATGTTGTCATTTACTCCGATTTTAAAGTCACCTTTTGTATTCAGATATCGAATATTGTTCTCACTTTTTAGTTTATAAATTTCCAAATTTGGAATTTTTAAGAGATTATAAATTTCATCCGCTTTTACGTATGAAATATTTAAACACAGCAAGAATAATATTAAAATTCTCATTAATTTATTATAGACGAATTAGATAAGATAATATTATCTTAGATTATTATAAAATGAAAAAAGAAAGAAATAAAAATCCAATTCAACCAGTTAGTGGAACAAAAGTTCCACGATATGCAGGACCAAGCACATTTGCAAGACTTCCAGAATTAAGAGATGTTGAAAGTTGCGATGTTGCAATTGTTGGAGTTCCATTTGATAGTGGAACAAGTTACAGACCTGGCGCAAGATTTGGCCCTCAAAGTATTAGACAGGCATCTAGACATTTAAGAACGAATTACCATCCAAGTTATGATGTTGAGCCCTTTAAAGTACAACAAGTTGCAGATGCAGGTGATATTGCATGTAATCCATTCAATATTGATGAAGCAATTAAACAAATAGAAGTGGGTGCAACTGATTTATTAAATAAAGTAGGTGGCATCATTAGTTTAGGTGGTGACCATACTATTGCCGTTCCATTACTTCGAGCGGTAAATAAAAAGAATAATGGACCTGTTTCTTTAGTGCATTTTGATGCTCATTTAGATACTTGGGATACTTATTTTGGAGCGCCTTATACACATGGAACTCCATTTAGAAGAGCACGAGAAGAAAACTTATTTTTAGATGATGCATCAATGCATGTTGGAATTAGAGGACCTTTATATAGTAGGGATGATATTAAAAATGATGAAAGCTTTGGATTTAAAATTGTTCACTGCGATGAATTTCAAACAGAAGGAATTGACAAAATTGTAGAAAGAATAAGAAAAAGAGTGGGGGATAACGCTTTATATTTATCAATTGATATTGATGTTTTAGATCCAGCGTTTGCACCTGGGACAGGAACACCAGAGATTGCAGGAATGACAACAAGAGAAATGGTAAATGTTATAAGAGGTTTGTCTGGTTTAAATTTGATTTCGGCTGATGTAGTAGAAGTTGCACCTGCTTATGATCATGCAGAAGTAACTTCTCTTGCGGCTGCTACAATTGTTTACGAATTAACAAATTTATTTGCAAAATCATAATGAAAGGATAGTCTCAAAATATGATAGAGAAGAAAAATTTTTATATTAATGGTTCATGGGTTGCTCCAAAAAATCCAAAAGATATTCAAGTAATAAATCCTGCAAGTGAAAAAAGCTGTGCAGTTATTTCATTAGGTGGGAAAGAAGATATTCATGATGCAGTTACTGCTGCAAAAGATGCATTTAAGTCATGGGGTTTTACTTCAAAAGAGGAGAGAATTTCTTATTTAGAAAAATTATACGAACTATATAAAAAAAGATGGAACGATATTGCAGATGCAATCACTCTTGAAATGGGTGCTCCAAAAGATTTTTCATCTAAACTTCAAACAGGAACTGGCGCAAGTCACATAAAATCTTTTATGCGTTATTTAAAAGATTTTGAATTTGAAAGATCACTAGGAGATCATGCAAAAAATCAAAGAATTTTATATGAGCCAAAAGGTGTTTGTGCATTAATTACACCGTGGAACTGGCCGATGAACCAAGTTTGTTTAAAAGTAATTCCTGCTTTAGCCGCTGGATGCACAATGGTATTAAAACCATCTGAACTTGCTCCATTGTCAGCAATAATTATTGCAGAACTTATTGATGAAGCAAAATTTCCAAAAGGTGTATTTAACTTAGTAAATGGAGATGGAGCAACTACAGGAGATGCTTTAACAAGTCATCCTGATGTTAATATGATTTCATTTACTGGATCAACAAGAGCAGGCGCTTTAATTTCTCAAAATGCAGCAAAAGATTTTAAACGTGTAAGTTTAGAATTAGGTGGAAAAGGTGCAAACATTATATTTAAAGATGCAGATCCTGAAGCAATTGAAAGAGGAGCTCTAAGATGTTTTAGAAATTCTGGTCAATCGTGTAATGCTCCAACAAGAATGTTGGTTGAAAAATCAATGTATGATGAAGCGGTTGAAA
>WTIW01000092.1 GCA_011526385.1 Pelagibacteraceae bacterium
TAATTAATTTGATGATATTTTTCATTATTTAGGTTCCAATTTAGAAAGAAAGGATTATTTGAATAAGAGAATATTTGATTTTTTTTTAAGTCTATAAGTATAGGCAAAATAACAACATCTAATGAATTTATCGAGGATGTAATAACACCTTTAGAATTTAAATAATTTACTAAATCTTTTTTATTAAAATCTACATTTATTTTTGCTTGATAATTGTTATCTACAAATTTTTCCTCTCTTATAGAAAAGCTTTCAACAAAACTTTTTATTTGATTAAGATTAATCGATCTCAAAATACTTTTATTTTCACTTTGTAAAATTTTTGAAATTAATATTTCAAAAGCTTTTTTGAAAGCTCTATCAACCACCTTAATTTTATCAAAATTTAAATCATATTCTTCTTGAATTTCTATATCGTTGATTACAAAATTTTTAGCTTTTGCAAAATTTGTGGAAAACTCACTAAAAATAATAATTAAAACTAAAAAAAAAATGTATAGATAATTGTATATTTTTTTAGATAAGGTCATTTTTAATAAATTATGAAGTCGCAAAAATTCACATATAAAAACAGTGGAGTAAATATAAAGAATGCTGATAAGTTTGTAGGTTTCATATCTAATTTAACAAAAAAAACAAAGAAAAGTGGTGATTTTAAGAATATTGGCGGGTTTGGTGCAATTTCAAGTATACCAAAAAACCTAAAAAGTCCTCACATTGTAACAAGTACAGATGGGGTTGGAACAAAATTAGAGATAGCAAATGAGATTAAAAAATTTAACACCATTGGCATAGATCTTGTTGCAATGTGTGTAAACGATTTAATTGTTCAGGGTGCAAAGCCGTTTTTATTTCTAGATTATATTTCAATAGACAAAATTAATTTAAAAAAAATGAAAGAAATAATTAAAGGTATTGTTAAGGGGTGTGAGTTATCAGACTGTAATCTTGTTGGAGGAGAAACAGCTGAAATGCCAGGCACTTATTCACCAGGTAAATTTGATCTTGCAGGTTTTTCTGTCGGTTTAGTTGAAAAAAGAAATATTCTATTTAATAAAATAAAAAATAATGATTTAATTTTAGCTATTCCATCCAATGGTATACATTCTAATGGCTTTTCACTTGTAAGAAGAGTTTTAAAAATTAAAAAAATTAAAATAAATAAAAACCAATATCTAAAAAAAGAATTAATAAAACCAACTAAAATTTATGTTAAAGAAATTGTTAAATTAATAGACAAAAATCTTATCAATGGTTGTGCAAATATAACTGGAGGTGGAATAGAAGATAATATTAAAAGAGTTATTCCAAATAATTTATGTGCAAATATAAATTTAAATAAAATTAAAACTCAAAAAATTTTCAAGTGGCTTAAAAATTCAGGAGTACCAAATAGCGAGATGTTAAAAACATTTAATTGTGGTGTTGGTTTTTGTATAATTATAAACAAAAAAAACCTTAATAAAGTAAAATTGATTTTCGATAAGAAATATAAACCTTATGTGATAGGAAAAATTACAAAAAATAAAAAAAAAGTAAATTTAAGTGGAACAATTAACTGGTAGAAATTTAAATATTTGTATTTTTATTTCTGGAAGAGGAAGTAATCTACTTTCTTTAATCAAATACTCAAAGATAAAAAAATCAAAAATTAAAATCAATCTGGTAATTTCTAATAATAAATTTTCGAAAGGTTTAGAATTTGCTAAAAAAAATAAGATTAAATATCATGTAATAAATTATTCAAAAAAAAAACAAGCAGAATTAAAAATATTAAGATATTTAATAAAAAATAAAGTTGATTTAATTTGTTTAGCTGGCTTTATGAAAATTTTATCATCAGATTTCATCAGAAAGTTTAAAAAACCAATTTTAAATATTCATCCTTCTCTATTGCCTAAATATAAAGGTTTAAATACTCATAGAAGAGTAATTAAAAATAAGGATAAATTCACAGGAGCAACGGTGCATTTGGTTACTCCTAAATTAGATTCTGGAAAAATAATATTACAAAAAAAAGTTAGAATTTTGAAATCTGATACAGAACAAACATTAGCTAAAAAAGTTTTAAAAATTGAACATAAACTTTATCCAGCTGCAATAGAAAAATTTTTAAAAAAGTCTAGTCTTTAAAGAAAAAATCTAATTCAATTTTAGCATTTTCAGGGCTATCAGAGCCATGGACAGAGTTTTTATCAATTGAAATACCATATTTTTTTCTAAGCGTTCCTTCTTCAGCATCTTTAGGATTTGTTGCGCCCATTAATTTCCTGTTCTCTAAAACTGCATTTTCTCTACTTAATTCCATAACAACTATAGGGCCTGAAGAAAGGTATGAACATAATTCATTGTAGAATGGTTTTGTTTCATGAACTTTATAAAATTGTTCTGCTTCCTGTTTTGAAATATGAATTTTTTTTTCTTTTTTAATTTCAAATCCTTTGTTTATAAATTCTTGTTTTATTTCATCTTGTAAGTTTCTTTCAACTGCATCTGGTTTAATTATTGAAAGTGTTTGTTCGATATTACTCATAGTTTTCCTCCACAAATTTATTTAATAATCTAACTCCATACCCTGTTGCACCCCCAGAATTCAATGCTCCTGCATATTTGGAAAAAGACATTCCAGCTATATCTAAATGAGCCCAAGGTGTTTTATTAAGTATAAATCTTTGTAAAAATTGAGCAGCTGTAGTTGATCCTGCGCCACCAACATAATTAATATTTTGCATGTC
>WTIW01000059.1 GCA_011526385.1 Pelagibacteraceae bacterium
GGAATAATTTCAAAGTAACCTAATGGGGCAAGTTTACTGGCATCAGAATAATTATATGAAATTATGATTAAACCATGTGCTAAAGCAGCTATAAACCCCATATTTACAGCTAATAATAATTGATTTAACGATGGATTTACCCAAACAAAAGGTAAATAAACACTTAAAACTACAGTTCCAACGATACTAGTAAAAAGCAGTGTTAATAAGCCATTGTCAGTATCTTTTAGACTTCGAGTGACTATCAGATAAATTGCATAACAAAGTCCTGTGCCAAGGGATGCTAAACTTGCCCAGTTAAATTCTACTATTCCAGGTCTGATAACTAATAAAACACCAATAAAACCAACAATTACTGCTGTCCATCTTCTTCGCCCCACCCTTTCTTTTAAAAAATAAGGAGATAATGCAGTAACAATTAATGGACAAATAAATGCTAGTGTTAAAGCTTTGGCTAATGAAATTACCGAAATAGCGTAAAAAAAGAGTAAACTTGATGTGAGCAACAAAATTCCTCTTAAAACTTGAGATTTAATGTTTTTTGATCTCACAAAAGATTTTCGTGAAAATAGGTAAATAAAAATTCCCGTTATTACAGCACTAAAAAAGAAACGAAACCAAGTAATTTGTAAAATTGGTAAAGAATAAGATAAGTATTTTGCAATAGCATCCATAATTGGGAGGATTAACCATGCTGATAAATTTAAAATGGGACCCCTCATAAAGGGAAATACTTCAACGCAAAGAATACTATAACTGGTATTGTTATAAATGACATGATTGTTGATACCACGATTGTGCTAGCAACACTATCTACTATTGCCTTAGGAGAATACATAGATGCAATAAGATAATTTAAAACAGCACTAGGCATTGCAGCTTGAATCAATAATACACCAGCAGCAAAACCAGATAAATCAAAGTATAATATGATTACATAACCTATTAAAGGACCCAATATAACTCTAACTAAAGACGAATATAAAGCTTTTTTAAATGAAAAAACTTTTAATTTTGTTAATGCAATTCCTAGAGACATTAGAATAAGAAAAATAGTAGCGTAAGTTAATAGTTCAGTTAGATTAATAATTGCTTTAGGCATATTAATTTCAAAATAAAGAAATAATACAGAAATCAAAATTGCATAAAATGGTGGACTTTTAGCTAAGACAGAAAAATTAAATTTTCTATCAGCAAGAAAAATTCCAACAGTAAAATGAAATAATACAATTAAAGAAGAAACTACAGCTGCTACACCAAGTCCTTGTGACCCATATGCAAACAAGCAAATAGGTAAACCCATATTACCCGTATTGGGCATAATAAAAGGTGGTAATTCACGAATAATGTCTTTTGTATTTAATATAAATAGAGTTGCAATACCAAGTAAAATAAAACCCAATATAGCTAGCAAATAATAAAAAAAATAGTTTTTAAATAATTCAAAAGATATACCTGTAGAGGTAATTGCATAAATAACCATTGCAGGTGTTCCTACATTGGCTGCAAAATTTGTAATAAACGTTGTATCAAATTTCTTATCTTTTTTTCCTAAGTAGTAACCAATACCAACAATAAAAAAAACAGGGAAAACAACTTCAAATAATTTTAGATAAATTTCCATTATATTAATAATGACATGCCATCATAGCCAGGGACAATATTTTTAGGTAAGAATTTTTGAATTTTTTTATAGTCAATCTCATTATTCATATTTGTTAAAATTGTTTTTTTTGGTTTAATAATTTCAACAAGTTTGATTACATCGTCCAAATTAAAATGAGATGGATGTGGATCATATCTTAAACAATCAACAATAAAATATTTTAAATTTTTAAGTTTTTTATAATCTTTTTCATAAATTTTACTAACATCGCTTACATAAGCGCAAGATTTATCAATTTTGTATAAAATGCTATTTATTTTACCGTGCTTAACAGGAATAGACTCAATAGTGATATTATTTTTTTTTAATTTAAAAACATGTTTTTTTTTTAATCTATTTAATTTGAAAATTGCTGGGTACCCGTGGTTGTTTTTAAAACAATACTCAAATGATTTAAGCAGGTAATCTGAGGTTTTTTTATCAGCAAAGACATCTAGTTTTTTTTTATTTTTTAAAAAAAAAACACGCAACTCATTAATTCCATGTGTTTGATCTCCATGTAAGTGCGTATAAAAAACCTTATCAATATTAGAAATTTTGTTATTAAGTAATTGAGATTTCAAATCTGGCGAACTATCAATTAAAATATTAAATTTATCCTTGGAAATTAAAGCTGAACATCTAGATCTGTAATTTTCTTTAATTTTTGGATTACATTTGCCAAAGTAACCGTCAATTCTTGGTATTCCTAGTGAACTTCCTGATCCTAAAATAGTAAATCTTGTAGGCATTAAAAAAACAATTTATTAAAATTATTAGTGGTTATTTTATCCATCTCAATTTTATCTATATCTCTTAATTTGGCTAAATGTTCTAATGTATATTGAATAAAACTTGGTTCATTTTTTTTTCCACGCATAGGAACGGGTGCCAAAAAAGGACTGTCTGTTTCAATTAAAATTCTATCTAGTGGCAGTATTTTAAAAGTATTTTGCAAATCTTGGCTGTTTTTAAACGTAACAATTCCACTTGCTGAAAAATATGCACCAATATTAATTAGTTTTTTTGCAAAGTTTTCTGATCCAGTAAAGCAATGCATTAAAATTTTTATATTTTGATCTTTATATTCATCCAATATTTCAAAAGTAATATCTTCAGCATCCCTTGAATGGACAATTAATGGACAATTACATTCTATGGACGCTTCTATATGAACCCTAAAACTGTCAATTTGGATTTTCTTTGGACTATTCTCATAATAAAAATCTAATCCAGTTTCCCCTACTCCAATAATTTTGTTATTTTTTTTAAATTCATCAATTATAAAATCTTTATTAAAATTAGATTTTTCTACATCATGAGGATGCACACCTATAGATCCATAAATTATTGGGTCAATCTCTAAAATTTTTAAGATATTTTTATAACTATTTAAATTTGTAGAGATGGTTAAGAGTTTGCTTATACCAGTTTTTTTGGATCTGATTAAAACATCATCTATATTAGTAAACAGAGGTTCATGATCTAAATGGCAATGAGAGTCTATCATTTATCAATTTTTTTAAATAAAATTTCTAATTTTTTTAATACTATATCTTTTTTCAGAAAATTATGATCTTTAACCTGTTCTAAACTAAAAGCATCTTTGCTAATATCAAAAATATTTAAAACTTTTAGAGAAGTATCTGGAATTACTGGATTTAATAGTATTGATATTTTTCTTATTAATTCTAATGCAGTATAGACAATTGTATTAAGCCTATCTTTATCATTCTTTTTTTTCCATGGCTCTTGATCATTAAAATACTTGTTAGATGCAAATAGCATATCAATAATAAATGACATGTATTGATTTATATCTTGATTATCTATTAGATTTCTAAGTTTATCTATGTCTTCAAAAGGCTTTAAAATTTTTAAATCATCTTCAGTAAAATTGTGTGTAGGTATTTTAAATTCACAATTTTTTTCACAAAATGCCAAAACTCTCTGACATAAATTTCCATAATTATTTGCTAAATCACTATTAATACAGCTTTCTAATTTATCTTGGGAAATATTCCCATCATTTCCAAATGAAACTTCTTTTAAGAGATAATATCTAAGAGTATCAAGTCCATACACATCTATAATTTCTAATGGATCAAGAATATTACCTTTTGATTTAGACATTTTCTCGTCACCTGACAATATCCATCCATGACCATATACCCTTTTTGGCAATTGTAGTTTTGCAGCCATTAAAAATGCTGGCCAATATACAGCGTGAAATCTCAGAATATCTTTTCCTATAATATGAATATCAGCAGGCCAAAAAGATTTATAAAGATCATCGTTAGTATTGGGATAATTAAGAGCGCTTATATAATTTGTTAAAGCATCCAACCAAACATAGATAATATGTTCATCGTTTGAAGGTATTTTAATTCCCCATGAAAAAGTTTTCCTACTAACCGAAAGATCTTTTAATCCACCTTTTACAAAGCTAATAACTTCATTTCTTCTACTTTCTGGAAGTATAAATTTTGGATTATCTTCATAAAATTTAAGTAGAGGTTTTTCCCATTCAGATAATTTAAAAAAGAAGGACTCTTCTTCAACCCACTCTACTGGGGATCCAGAACTAATTGCATATTTTTTATTGTCTTTTGTTTCAATTTCATCTTCTTGATAAAAAGCTTCATCAGACACAGAATACCAGCCTTCATATTTTGACATATAAATCTGACCATTTGCTTCGAGCAAACTCCATAAATTTTGCACAGACTTGATGTGCCTATCCTCTGTAGTTCTGATAAAATCAGTATTAGATAAATTTAAAGTTTTTGATAAATCCTTAAAAGTTTTTGATATTAGGTTACAAAATTCTTTAGGTTCCATGCCTTGTTTTTCAGCAGATCTTTGGATTTTTAAACCGTGCTCATCAGTTCCTGTTAGAAATTGTACTGAAAAACCATCATTTCTTTTAAAACGAGCAAAAAAATCAGCAACAATTGATGAATATGCATGACCCATATGAGGTTTTGCAGATGGATAATAAATTGGTGTAGTAACGTAAAAATTTTTACTCATAACTTATAATTTCTTTAAATTCTAAAAAAAAGGTTTCTAAATCAAGGTTATATTTTCTAACATTTGAAAGTTTTTTAAAAAAGTATTCCTTAGTTTTAAAAAGATTTTTTCGATGGACATTTATATTTTTATAGAAATATAATTCAATAAAAAGGTTTAAATTCGATAATATAAAATCATCTTTCAAAAAATTACTGTTGTTAAATATTTCAAATAGAAATTTTTCAATAGTTATATTTGTAATTTCTAAACCCTCATTTTCATTAAATTCTATAAATTTAATTAAAAAGGAAGGATTGTTATAATGATTTATAAAATCATCAGATATCAAATCATATTTACTTTCATTAAAATATTCGTCTACTATTGTTTTAGTATATTTACTTTCTAAATTAATTTTAAATTCTATACATCTAGATTTAAGTGTTTCTATTAATTTAAAATTAGAATTATGTGTAATAATATAATTTAGATTATTATTGGGCTCTTCTACAGATTTTAAAAGAGCATTTACAGAATTCTGATTTAATAAATTAGCATCCTCAATAAGAACAAATCTTTCTTTATTGTTAAATGAGGAAGTATTTTGAAATTTAATCATCTCTCTTACTTGGGATATATCAATATTTTTTTTGTCATCTTTTTTGTAAATTCTAAATATGTTTGTATGGGTGTTATTTTCTAGTAATTTATTAGACCTATTTTGATTATTAATTTGTAAATTTTTAATATCATACGGCAAGTCTTCGTCTTTTGATAAAATATAGTTTAATAAATGTTTAGAAATTAGGTTTTTTCCAATTCCATCAGGGCCACTTAAAAGTATCTTGTTTGGAAATTTTTTCGCATCATAGAGATCTTTTAACTTAAAAAAAATATCTTTATGTCCAATCAACTTGTTAATCATATCTGAATTAGTTTATTATTTTTTTAAAAGCTTTAATAATTTTATTTAGATTTTCTTTTTGTGTAGATTTGTCAGATTCTAATAAAACATAATTGGCCTTGTTTTTAGACAATTTTTCAAAACCTATTCTAACTTTATCATAAAATTTAAATTTAAAATTATCATATCTATTTGTTCTAGATCTTGAAGATAATCTTTTAAACATATTTTTTTTATTCGCAGTGCAAAGAAATGTTAGATTAGGTTTAAATTTTCCTACCACAAATGAGTTGAGTGATTTAATTGTTTTTAGATTTATACCCATCCCATAATGTTGATAAGCAATTGTTGAGTCTGTAAATCTATCAATTAAAATAATTTTTTTTTGATAGTGTTTATTTAAAATTTTATCTATATTTTCAGATCTAGAAGCCATTACTAATAACAAGTCTGTTTTTGCGTTTAAATTTGAATTTTTATTAAGCATTAATTTTCTTAATTTTTCTGAGACCTTTGAGCCACCGGGTTCTCTAATTTTGATAAATTTGTAGTTATTTTGTTTTAAATACTTTGAAAAATTATTAATATTTGTTGATTTACCAGAGGCTTCTATACCTTCAAAAATAATTACCGGATATTTTGTTTTAGACATCGCCCCAAATTAAAAAATTAATCGAGGTAATTATACGTGATATTATATTTTGTTTTTGCACATCCTCAAAGGCAACCAAGTCATAAGATCCTATGGTCTCATCTTTATATCTTACATTTAACTTTCCTATTATATCATTTTTACTAACAGGTGCCTCTATAGGGCCTTCGTAATTTACAGATACTTTTAAGTATTTTTTTTTTGCTTTAGGTATAGTTTTATAAATATCCTCAGTAATATAGGCTTTAACCTTTTTTTTCTTACCCTGCCAAACATCTAGTTCTGATATGATTTCATTTTTTTTTCCAATTAAAATTGTATCAAAATTGGTTAAGCCCCAAGTTAAAAGTTTTGCTGATTGTCTTGATCTTTCATTTTTAGATGTAAAACCACTTCCAACTGCAATTAGTCTTCTTTCCTTTTTTTTAATTGAAGAAGCTAATGAATATTTTTCAACAGCAAGATACCCAGTCTTAATACCATCGGCACCCATATTTTTATATAACAGTGGGTTTCTATTGCCTTGTTTTATTGGATCGCCCCCTGTTCTATCCCATGTAAAATCTTTTTCTTTGTAATAATGATAATATTCTGGGTAATTTTTTATTAGATAATTTGACATAATAAGAATATCTCTAACAGTAGAATAATTATTTGGATCATTAATTCCTGATGAATTTGCAAAGTTTGTATTTTCCATTCCTATTTCTATAGCTTTTTCTGTCATCAATACTGCAAATTCAGCTTCAGTACCTGCAATTCCTTCGGCTAAAGCAACACATGCATCATTTCCAGATGCAACAATTATTCCTCTAAGAAGATTTTCAACTGAAACTTCGTCATTAACCATTATAAACATTGATGAGTATCCAGCTGTAGACAATCTCCAAGCATTTTCTGATACAATGAATTTTTCATCCAATGAAAGCTCACCTTTTTTAATTAAATCAAACGCTATTATGGAGGTCATTATTTTAGTCATTGATGCGGGATAAATAGATACGTCTGCATCTTTCTCATAAAGTATGTCGCCCGATAGGTAATCTTGCAAAATAGCAGTTTTTGCATTTACACTAATTATTGCAAAAGATTTGAATGATAGAGAAATAAAAAAAAGAACTGTAAGAAAAAGTTTTATAATATTAGGCTTAATCATAATTTTATAATATCAATATTGTCAAATTTCATTTGGTAAATTTTATCAAATTCTTTTTTAATTGAATTTATATCCTTATATGGACCTTTATAAACCCTGTATACATTGTTGTTAATATTATCTATTAAAACATTGTCTAAATTATATTCTTTTTTAAGCCTTTTCTTTAACAAAAGCGCCGAATCTTCAAAGTAAAGATCAGCAAATTTGATTATATAGTTAAAATTTTGTTTACTTGTTTTGTTTATTTTTTTTTCAGTTTTTAAAGCTGTATCATTACCAATATTTTCAATTGAAATTCCTTCTACAGGAGCTTTATCTGCAACTTTTTTTTCCTCTTTATAAGTTTTTGCTCTTTTTGCTACAAAAGCTCCGCTAGTATTAATTGTCTGAATAGCAATATATGGCTCTGAAGTATCAATTTCTAAATCTTCAGCAATTCTTTTCGAAATTACTGAATTATAAAAAAAAGGATATTTAGATTTTTTGCCTATTTTAGCTAATATATATTTGCCATTTAATAAGTTAGTTATTTTTACGGGAGTATCAAATTTAAGTTTATTATTTAAAACAACTAAAGATCTTTCATCAATTTTCTTATTAATTATTTTATTTTTATAAAGATTTTCATCATAAATTAATGCAAATCCTTTATTAGAATAATTTTCAAAATTAGAATTATATTTTAAATTTGAATATTTTTGCTCACATGCACTTAATAAAACAATTAATAATAATAAAAAAATTCTATAATTCATCTTTAAATTGATCTTTTAAAGTACAAACAGCTAAGGCAAATCTTAGTGACCTATTCCATTTTAAAATTAACTCATAATTATTAAAAACAATGTATGCGGGTGAAAACTTTTCAGAATTTTCTACTATATCAACATCTGGGGTAATAATTGCAGCATCTAAATTTCTATATTGATCTAAAAATTCATTATTAGATATATATTGAGCAAAATATTCTGCTTTTTTTTTATTTTTCAATTTTTTTGCGGATGTATTTAAATATTTAGTTGGAATATTTTTATTTAAATCGATTTTATAAAAGCAAGGTATTTCATTATCCCAACCAAGATTTTGAATGTAATTCGCAGCAGATGCAAATGAATCTTCAATATTTTTAAGATCTATGATGTTGTCATTGTTATAATCTATAGCATGATTTGTTATAGTAGATGGCATAAACTGAAAATTTCCAAAAGCACCTGCCCAAGATCCAAACAAAGTCTCTGGATCTATAATATTTTTATCAACTAATTTAAGAAGAGTAATTAATTCTGATGTAAAAAATTCACTTCTTCTTTTATCAAAGCTTAATGTTGCTAGAGAAGAAACTATATCCATTTTACCTAAATATGTGCCAAAGTTAGTTTCAATTCCCATTAACGATAGTAGTAAATTTTTATCTACAGAAAATTCATCAGATACTTTTTCAATTAATTTTTTATTTGTAACAAATAAACTTTTACCTTTTGTAACTTTCTTTTTGGAAGTTCTTTTTGAAATATATGTATTTGTATCCTCATAAAATTCGGGTTGATATCTATCGTATTTGATTACATTTGGTAGGAATTGAGATTTATCTATGACTTCATTTAATGTTTTTTGACTTATTCCTTGGTTTAATGCATATTTTTTAAATTCTATTTTCCAATTTTCAAAATCAGAGGCAAGCGATTTAAATGTTGTTATGATTAACAAAAAAATAACAATTAAAAAAAAATTAATTTTTTTCATATAAATCCTTAAGATAAATAAATACAGCAATCCATATCAAAATAAAGCTAACTAACTGATTTGTGTTGAATGGCTCATTGTACAAAAAATAACCTAAAATGAATTGTAATGTGGGTGTAATGTAAAAAATCATACCTGTTGGACCAAGGCCACATAATTCTACACCTCTAACATATAAAAATAATGGAATCACTGTCATTGGTCCTGCCATCATTAATATGAACATTAAAGTTGGATTTGAGAATGCAAAATCGTTTAAATTATTTTTTGTTATAAAGTAAAAAACAACCAATATAAAAGGTAAGATAAATATACTTTCTATAAATAAACCGATATCTGTAGAAACTGAAATTTTTTTTCGTACCAAATTGTAAAAACCCCAACTTAAAGCAACTCCTATTCCCACCCAAGGAATAGATTTAAAATCAACAAAAATTAAATAAACAATAGATAATAAGACCAAAGAAATAGATAGAATTCTTTTTGAATTTAATTTTTCTTTAAAGAAAAAAAAACCTAAGAAAACACTAAGTATTGGCATTATGAAATATCCAAAACTTGCATTTATGACTTGATCAACTGATATTGCATATATCCATATGCTCCAGTTAGCAAAAATTAAAATCCCAGATAATAATAAAAAAAACAACTCATTTTTATTTGAAATAATTTTTTTAAAAATATTCCACTTTGAAAAAAAAATTGTTGTGAGTAATAGTGTTACTGTAGTCCATAAAGATCTATGCACAACAACTTCAATATGACCTGCAAAAGAAATATACTTAAAATACATTACCCCAAAAAAACCCCACCAAAATGAACCTGCGGCGGTTAGAAATAATCCTTTATTAAAATTTTGTTTATTCAATATTGCTCATTTCTTTTTTTGTTGGCATTGAATTTGCTGCACCTTCTTTGGTTGTAGAAATGGCTGCAACTTTATTTGAAAAATAAATAGATTTTTTAATTGTGTAATTTTGAGATAATGCAAATGCAAGTGCTCCATTGAATGCATCACCAGCCCCTGTCGTATCTATTACTTTTTTTTTTAATTTATAGGCTTTTAAAAAAAAATTTTGTTCTTTATTTAAAAAATATAAACCTTTTGAGCCTAAGGTTATAACTACATTCTTAACACCTTTTTTAATAAAAAATTTGGCAGCTTTTTTTATGTCATTATTATTTAAAATTTTTTTTCCATAATAATAACTTGCTTCAGTTTCATTTGGTGTAAAAAAATCAATTTTTTTAAAATCTTTATTTAAAATTTTCATTGCTGGTGCTGGGTTTAAAATAGTTGTTAGCTTAAATAGTTTTGCTTTTTGTAATGTAAAACTTGTTATTTTGTAAGGTGTTTCTAATTGTGTTAAAAAAATATTTGAGTTTTTAATTATATCAATATTTTTTTTAATTTCATTAATTGTAATTTTATTAGAAGCACCAGAAATTACATTTATTGAATTTTCGCCAGTTTTATTATTTATGAAAATTCCAGCAACGCCAGTTGGATGATCTTTTGACTTAAGTATATATTTTCTATTTATATTTAATTTTTTATATAAATTTAATGCTATATCTGCATATTTATCTTTTCCAATTTTTGTAAGAAAGTTAACTTTGCCTCCTAGTTTAGATGCTGCTACAGCTTGATTAGATCCTTTACCTCCAGGTCCATAGATATGCTTTTCACCAAGTATGGTTTGACCCTTGCTTGGTATACGGTTACCCATAAAACATAAATCAACAACAAATATACCAAGGACACAAATAGATTTCATAAATCAATATATTTTGTAATATTAAAATTATTTTGAAATTGAACTCTATTATTAATTTATATTAATTGATCTTTAAACTTGAAATTTAATATTATACTTATAAAACCTTGCTCACGGAGAGATGGCTGAGCGGTTGAAAGCACCGGTCTTGA
>WTIW01000120.1 GCA_011526385.1 Pelagibacteraceae bacterium
CCATGCATTAACATCTTTACTTGCAATATAATCAGATTTAAAAAATTCAATTTCTTCCCATTTGTTATTCGACTTTAGTATATCAATTTTTTTATCAAAACCATACTCTTCATGTATTCCCTCATTAATAGTAAAGCAAATTAAACCTCCTGGTTTGGTAATTCTTACAAATTCATCTAAAGCATCAGGTTTTACATGCCCAAAAGTAAAGGTTCCAACGCACATAACAGCATCGTAAGTATTATCCTCTGATTTGATAGTTTGATTTAGATCCACTTTTGTGAGCTTTTGATAAAGATCTTTTGGAATTGTGTCTAATAAAGTTTGAGATAAATCTGCACCGTGGAAATTTTTAAATCCATATTTCTTTAATTCTAATCCAACAAGTCCAGTTCCACATCCTGCATCAAAGATTAAAATATCTTTATTTTTTTCATGTTTATTAAAAGTTTCTACAGTTTCCTTTGGTCCAGTATAATTCCAATCAACCATATCTTTGTTGTATTTATCTTTATCGCCCCATTCATCGTAATATTTCATTACTTCATCTGTGGTTTTAAGTTTGTAGATTGGGATTTTATTTCCTACGTCTTTTTGAGCCATTAACTTCTCATTTTCTGACCGCTTGGATCATAAAGCGGTTCTTTAATTATTGAACAATTAAATAGGTCTCCATTAATCTCCACTTGGATTTTATTTTCTGATTTAATTTTTTCCTGATCAATGAATGTAAAAGCTACACTTTTGTTTACAAAATGAGCAAATCCACCTGAAGTAACATATCCAATACTATCTTTTCCATTCATAACAGCTTCGTTGTTTGTCACATCAATATCATTTGTTTCAACAATTAATGGAGTTAATTTATTAGAACTGTTTTCTGATTTAGCTTTTTCTTTTCCAATAAAATCTTTATCCCAATTAATAAATTGATCTAATCCAGTTTCTTTGGCAGTAAAGTCTGGTCTATAATCTAAAGTCCAAGCCCCCCAATTTTTTTCTAATCTCATTGACATTAAAGCTCTCCCACCAAAAGGTTTAATATTAAATTCTTTTCCAGCTTCCATTAGTTCTTCATAAAGTTTTATTTGATAATGTGGTGCAACATAAATTTCATAACCAAGCTCCCCTGTAAAAGAAATTCTATTTATGATAGCAGGCACTCCACCAACAAACATTCTTCTCGAGTCTCTAAATTTAAATTTATCATTAGATACATCGTCTCTTACAATTTTTTCTAATACTTTACGTGAATTTGGTCCTGCAATTGACAAGCCATGAAACTCATCTGATCTATTTTTATAACTTACCTCAAATTTATTTAAATGGCTTTCAAACCAACGTCTATGCATTTCTTGTGCAGCGCCTGATCCAAAAACTAAAAATTCATTTTCATCTAGACAAGCAACAGTAAGATCTCCGCATAATTTACCTCTATAGGATAACATCGGAGATAAAGATATTCTTCCAGGTTTTGGAAGTTTTCCTGCCATTACATGATCTAAAAATTTTCTTGCATCTTTCCCTTTAAATTCATGTTTTGAAAAATTAGCAACTTCGATTAAACCAACATTCTCTCTGACATTTATTACCTCTTTTGAAACATAATCATGTGATCTAGATCTTTTTATTGTTGGCTCTTCATGTGCGTCTTCTTTATTATTTGCAAACCACAAAACATTTTCCAAACCAAAGCTATCTCCCATAACAGCACCTTGATTTACAAAACGATCATAAAGAGCTGTAGTTTTTTGTTTTCTTCCTTTTGGAAGAGTTTCATTTGGAAAAGTCATAATAAATCTTCTTTCATAATTTTCTGAAGATTTTATTGTTCCATATTGTGGAGATGCATAATCTCCAAATCTTGCAACATCCATTGCCCAAACATCAATTGAAGGCTCTCCATCTATGATCCATTCAGCAATACATTTTCCAACACCTCCACCTTGGCAAAAACCAGCCATAACGCCTACTGCTACCCAATAATTTTTCATTCCAGGAACAGGGCCAATTAATGGTGATCCATCAGGTCCAAAAGTAAAAGGGCCATTTACAATGTTTTTGATACCTGCCTTTTCTAAAGCAGGCATTCTCTCAAATCCAATTGCTAATCTATCTTCAATATTATCTAGTTTTGGCTCTAATAACTCATGGCCAAAATTCATTGGTGTACCTTCAACTTTCCAAGGTGTTGATTTAGGCTCATAAGTTCCAAGAAGCATTCCCTTTCCTTCTTGTCTAAAGTAAATATTTCCCTCAAAATCAGTTCCTATCGGCAATCTTTGGTCACCCATTGCTTCTATTTCTGGAATAGCTTCGGTTATTAAATAATGATGTTCCATTGGTTGAACAGGAAGATTAATTCCTGCGAGTTTTCCTACTTCCCTTGCCCATAGACCACCTGCATTAATAACTATTTCAGCATTAATATTTCCTTTTTCTGTAATAACATCCCAGCTTCCATCTTCTTTTTGTTTTGTATCCTTAACAACTGTGTGTGTGTAATATTTTCCACCATGAACTTTTGCAGCTTTAGCAAATGCATAAGTTACACCTGAAGGATCAACTTCACCATCTATTGGATCCCAAAGTGCAAGAAGATATCTTGAAGGGTCAATTAAAGGATTTTTCTTTTTAACTTCCTCTAATGAAATAAATTCTTGGTCAAGTCCCATGTATCTTGCTTTTGATCTTTCTCTCTTTA
>WTIW01000083.1 GCA_011526385.1 Pelagibacteraceae bacterium
GCAGGATTGATAAGTTTTTTATCACCATGTGTACTGCCATTAATACCAGGTTATATCTCTTATATTTCTGGAAGTTCATTAAATGAATTGTTAGAAAAAAAAAGTATAAATATTATACCAATTATTTTTTTCTCTATTGGTTTTTCAATTGTTTTTATAAGTTTTGGTGCAACTGCAACTTTTTTAGGAAATTTAATATTAGATAATTCTTATCAATTAAGAATTATATCTGGAATATTAATAATTATTTTTTCTCTTCAAATAATTGGAATAATTAATATTAAATTTTTAAATTATGAAAAGAGATATCAATCAAATATAAACCCTGGAAATTTTGGTTCTATACTAATTGGTATGGCATTTGGTTTTGGTTGGACGCCTTGTATTGGGCCTATTTTAGGATCTATATTAGCATTGGCATCGATAGAGGAAAGTTTGAATAGAGGTGTGCTTCTTCTTTTTTCTTATTCCTTAGGTTTGGCAATTCCATTTGTTCTATCAGGCTATCTTATTCAAAGATTTATGATTTTCTCAAAAAACCTAAAACAAAAAATGAATATTATTTCAAAAACTGGTGGAGCCTTATTGTTAATAACTGGAATTTTAATGATAACAAATCAACTTCAGGCTTTAGGTTTTTATTTATTAAGGTACTTTCCATTTTTACAAAACCTAGGATAAATCATGAAAATTTATAAAATTGATTGTAGCGCAAGAAAAGAAGGTTCAACATCTCGAAGTCTTGCAGAAAAATTATTGAGTAAAATCAAAAAACCTGAAGACGAAGTTGTAAACAGAGATTTAGATGATGAAATGCTTTTTATAACTGGTTTAACCGAGTCAGGCATGAAGATACCAATTGAAAAACAGACTGAAAATCATAAGAAAATGTTTGAATTGTCTGATCAATTAGTCAAAGAACTAAAAGAGAGTGATGTAATTATAATTTCTGTGCCAATTTATAATTTTGGTCCACCTGCTACATTGAAAGCATGGGCCGATTTAGCCGCAAGAGCTAAACTAACATTTAAATATTCAGATGATGGTTCAAGAATTGGATTGTTGGAAGATAAGCAAGTTTATTTAGTTATTACATCTGGTGGGACAAAAATCCAAGGAGAAGAAGATTTTCTAACTCCATGGTTAATTCATATGCTAAATTTTTTTGGTTTAAAAAAAATTGAAATCATAGCAGCTGATCAAATGGCTTTAAATTATGAAAAGTCGATTAAGAACGCTGAAGATAAAATAGAAAACTTATTTAAAGATTAAATTTTCTTTTTAGATGTAAAAATTTTCCTTCAGTGCTGTCAAAATCTAAGTAACACCCTTGTAAAAATCTCTTACCCTCATTTGGATCATATGATGTTCTGCCATGAAGCAATCTATGATTATCCATCATCATTAAGTCACCTGGCATAAGTTTAAACTCAATTCTATATTTATCGGAATTATATAAATCCGATAAATATTTTCTTGCACTATAGTATGTATCAAGTTTGTCTTTACTCATTTTAGGAACATAATCTAGTCTTGGACTAAATCTTACATTTTGAAAATTTCTATTTTCATCAAGATGTATTAATTCTGACCAACTCTCTAAGATTGTATCTTTGTCTACAAATCTAAATCTAACTTTAGTATTTGATAATATATCATAATAATTTTTGTTTAAATTTTTAAGATCCTCAGTAACTGTAAATCCATCAACTAAAGTTGAAAAACCTCCACTGACTTCATTTTCAATACAATGTAATATTTGAATACATGGTGGAAATGGGTTCCTATAAGGGTTGTCAGTATGAGGAGCTAAATGAAGAGCAGTGTATGCTAAATCATTTGGGTCTGGTTTTGATTTTACATTAAAAAATTCACCAAAATTAGTTCTCTTTACGCTACCTATCATGTTACCAAAGTTGACTAAAAAATTATCATCAGTTGGAACATTTTGTATAATTACAAAACCATACTTATAGAAACTAATTAACAAATTTAACATTTCTTTACTGTCGTTAAATTCATCAGAAAATTTGAAACTTTTTATATCTTTAAAATCTGATTTCCATTTAGTTTTTTCAATATTAATAACTTCATTAACATTTAGACTTAATTCATTTGAGAGTTTTTGAATTTCAAAATTTGAGATAACTCCATCATTAAATTTAACTTTTAAAATATCTCCGTTTATATCTGCTTCTAAGATATCAATAGAATGACTCATTGATGAAGGATCGAATAATCTTTGTTGAGTTCCTTCATCTAGATGTTCTTTTTCGCTAACTCGTTCTCTTAACCAAAAAGGATGTATTTCCTCTTTATTTGATCCATTGTAAGAAAATATTTTATTTGAATTAATTTCAAATTTCATAGTTGTTAGAACATTCACTCAAATTGAATTTTTTTTCAATATAAATTCGTTTGTATAATTATTAATTTTTTAATATGAAAAAGGCTAAAAATGACTGAGAAATTTAATTATAAAATATACTTTGATTTTTTAAATTCATTAGCAAAGGATTTAACTAAATTTTATTATTCAAAATTAGACAAAAAATTTAAAATCCAAAACAAACTCAAAGGCACTGGATATGATCCAGTAACCACATCAGACAAGGCTTTTGAAAGATTTATAAGACAAAAAATCTCAAAACGTTTTCCAAATCATCAAATAATTGGAGAAGAATATGGACATAAGCACTCTTCAAGTGATTATTCATGGGTTATAGATCCTATTGATGGAACTAGATCTTTCGTAATAGGCAATCCGACTTGGAGTAATTTAATATCCTTAAATTATAAAAATATACCAATGTTAGGTTTGGCAAACTTTCCAAAATTAAAAAAATTTTACTTAAATAAGAATTCTAAAGAGGCTTATGTTTTTGAAAATAAAAAAAAAATTAGATTAAAAGTAAACTCAAAAATTAATTTTTCAAATGCAAAACTAGCAGCTGCTTTTCATGGATATTTGTCATTAGAAAAACAAATGAAAATAAAAAAATTTATTAAACGAATGCAATTTCCTTGTTTTGATGCATTAACCTA
The DNA here is from genome assembly GCA_011526385.1 of Pelagibacteraceae bacterium. Classification (GTDB taxonomy): domain Bacteria; phylum Pseudomonadota; class Alphaproteobacteria; order Pelagibacterales; family Pelagibacteraceae; genus Pelagibacter. The sequence continues at coordinate 3,046 of WTIW01000083.1, forward strand.
TGGTCAACTAGCTGAAGGCAGAGTTGATATAGTTGTTCAATGTGCAAATAAAATTTGGGATATACATCCACTTATTCCAATTATTAGAGCAGCTGGTGGAATTGTTACTACATGGAAGAATGAAAAAGCTGAACTAGGTGGAAATATCATTGCATCTAACAACTTAAGAAATCATAAAAATATAATTAAATTACTAAAACCTGCTTCGTGAAAAATATTTTAATACTTCAACACATTAAAATTGAGGATCCTGGTTATATAAAAGATTTAATGATCGAGGATAAATTTGATCTCACAACAATCGAGCTAGATGAAGGAGAAAAAATTCCAAAAGATTTATCAAAGTTTGATGGCATGTTTTGTATGGGTGGACCAATGGATACTTGGATGGAAAAGCAATACCCATGGTTAATTGAAGAAAAAAAAAAAATTAAAGAATTTGTTATTGATTTAAAAAAACCTTATTTAGGTTTTTGTTTAGGTTGTCAATTATTAGGAGAAGTTATTGGGGGCAAAGTTGTTAAATCTAACAAACCAGAAATAGGCATCCTTGATATAAATTTTTTAGAAAATAAGAAAAACGACAAATTTTTTTCAAAGTTTCCAAATACTATTAAATCTTTACAGTGGCATTCTTATGAGGTTCAAAATTTAGAAAATAATAATTCAGTAACTTTGCTAGCATCCTCAAATGAAACAAAATATCAAATTTTTAAATATCAAGAGCATGCATACGGAATTCAATTTCATATTGAGATTAAAGATACCACTGTTAATGAGTGGGGGTGTGTGCCAGAATATAAGTCTGCACTTGAAGAACAGCTAGGCAAAGATGCGCTAGAAAAATTTGATAATGATGCAAAAGTCGAAATGGCCTCAATGAACCAATATTCCTCAATTCTTTACGAGAATTTTAAAAAAATAATTTAGATAAAATTCTTTTTTTTAAGCAAATATTAAGCTAGATTTTTGTATTAATATTTTAGGAGGGGAAATGAAAACTTCAAAGTTTTTTAAGATTTTATTGGCTTCTTTATTTGTTTTTGTATCAACACATGCTTTTGCAAAAACAATTAAATGGTCAATGCAAGGAGATAGTTTAACACTAGATCCACACGCACAAAACGAAGGACCAACAACTCAAGTTTCGAGACAAGTTTACGAAGCTCTTGTGACTAGAGGTTTAGATATGTCAATTGAACCTCAGTTGGCTACTAAATGGACTACTACAGATCCAAATACTTGGATATTTACTTTAAGACAGGATGTAAAATTCTCTGATGGTTCTAAGATGACTTCAAGAGATGTTGTTTTTAGTGTGTTAAGAGCAAAACAAAGAACATCAGACTTTAAAGAATATATTAGTACAGTATCTGGAGTAGAGGCTGTTGATGATTACACAGTTAAAATTACAACAAGTAAACCTAATCCAATTTTACTTAATCAGTTGTCAAACATTTTTGTTATGTCTAGAGATTGGAGTGAGAAGAATTTTGCTGTAACAGCTCAAAACTGGGACGCAGGTCAAGAAACTTTCTCAGCAACAAATGCAATGGGTACTGGGCCTTTTAAAATCACTTTAAGAGAACCAAATACAAAAACAGTGTTCAAAAGAAATAAACACTGGTGGGGTGATATGAAGGATAATAAGGTTACAGAAATACATCTTCTACCAATTAAAAATGCAGCAACCAGAGTAGCAGCATTATTATCAGGAGAAGTTGATCTAGTTACAGATGCTCCTGTTCAAGATTTAGCTCGTATAGGAAATTCTTCAGGCCATAAAGTAAATAGTACTGCTCAAATGCGTACAATATTTTTAGGCATGGACCAAGCAGCTGATAAATTAAGAACTGGAAATACTGGAGATAATCCTTTCAAAAAGAAAGAAGTAAGACAAGCTCTTTATCAAGCAATTGATATAGAGGCTATTAAGAAGAAAGTTATGAGAGGACTAAGCGAACCTGCAGGTATTATTACTTTCCCAGGTGTAAATGGTTATACAAAAGAACTTGATGCAAGATTACCATATGATGTTGATGCTGCAAAAAAATTGTTAGCAGATGCTGGATATCCAAATGGATTTGATGTTGAGTTAAGATGTCCAAATGACAGATATGTAAACGATGAAGCTATTTGTACTGCTGTTGTTGGTATGCTTGGAAAAATAGGTGTTAATGTAAATTTATTTGCACAAACTAAAAGTAAGCACTTCAAGGAATTAAAAGATGACCAAGGTGATTTTTATATGCTTGGTTGGGGTGTTCCAACTTTGGATAGTCATTACGTTTTTCATTATCTATATGAAAGTGGTGCTAGCTGGAATAAGGTAAACTTTAGCAATTCAGAAGTTGACGCAGCTATAAGAGTTATGGAAGGTGAAGTTGACCTAAATAAAAGAAATGCCGCAATAGCAAAAGCTTGGAAGATTGTTAAAGATGATATTTCTTACTTACCTTTACATCACCAAGTTATTTCTTGGGCATCAAAGAGTAATGTTGATGTTCCGATAAGACCGAATAACGAGCCGTTATTCCGTTTTGCTAGTTTTAACTAAATAAATAATTTTTCAGACCCTTTTTCATAAAAGGGTCTGAAACTTCATAATTTTCTAAAAATTGATAAAGTATTTTTTTAAGCGACTGTTCCAATCTGCGCTCGTAATGCTTGTTGTTGCATTAGTTTCTTTCTCACTTTTTAATTTTGTAGGGGATCCAATTAATAATATGGTTGGAGAAGAAACTTCCGATGAAGAGAGATCTGAGTTAAGAGAAAGTCTTGGATTAAACGATCCTGTATATGTTCAATTCACAAGATTTGTTGGAAATGCTTCTAAAGGTGAGTTTGGAATATCGTATCAGTTGAGGAGGCCTGTTTCTGATTTAATTGTTGAGCGATTACCAGCAACTATAGAGTTGGTGGTAATATCCGCTTTGATAGCGCTTATTTCTGGGACTTTGCTTGGTGTTTACACTGGAATAAATAGAAAAGGGGTAATTAGCGATATAATCCTTGCAATATCTCTGCTTGGAGTATCCCTCCCGACATTTGTAATTGGAATACTCTTTATATATCTATTTGCAGTAATTTTAGGCATTTTACCCTCTTTCGGCAGAGGAGAAGTAGTTGATCTAGGGTTTTGGTCAACTGGTTTTTTAACTTTATCAGGTTTAAAAGCAATAATACTCCCATCAGTTACATTAAGTTTGTTTCAAATGACCTACATAATCAGATTAGTAAGAGCTGAAATGATGGAGATACTCCAAACAGATTATATTAAATTTGCAAGAGCAAGAGGCATAAATCAGAAAAGTATTTATTATAAACATGCATTAAAAAATGGATTAATTCCAGTGATTACAATTGCGGGAATAAACATTGGAACATTAATTGCATTTTCAATAATTACAGAAACAGTTTTTCAATGGCCTGGAATGGGATTTTTATTTATCCAAGCAGTTCAATTTGTAGATATACCAATAATGTCAGCTTACTTAGTGTTCATAGCATTCGTATTTGTGATGATAAATTTCATAGTTGATATTTTGTATTATTTTATAGACCCTCGAATTAGGGTTAAAGGAGACTCTGTAAGTGGATAACAAAACTTTAACTACTTGGGAAAGAATAAAAGATAGTGATATTTATTTCAGTTTTATTAAATCTCCTACGGCAATAATTTCATCTTTAATTTTATTTATAATTTTCTTTTGCTCATTTTTTGTTGAGTTTATCACTCCATACAATCCATTCGACCCGTCATCTTTATCTTTAATGGAAGCATTTACACCTCCATCTTGGACAGAAGATGGTTTATCAAAGTTTATACTTGGGACAGATGGACAAGGAAGAGATATGTTATCAACTATTCTATACGGTTCTAGAATATCTTTAATAGTTGGTTTTTCTGCAATTATTTTTAGTTTAGTTTTAGGAGTTTTTCTTGGATTAACAGCTGGTTATTTTGGTGGAAAATACGAGATGATAGTTATGAGATTAACAGATGTGCAGTTGACCGTTCCTAGCATTTTAATGGCCTTGTTAGTTGATGGGATTGCAAGAGGAATAATTTCAAGAGAACTTCATGATGAGATGGCAATTTATGTATTAATTTTCGCAATTGGAATTTCAGAGTGGCCACAATTTGCAAGAGTTTCTCGAGCAGCAACTTTAGTAGAAAAGAATAAAGATTATGTGTCTGCATCTACAATTATAGGTGTTTCAAATATTATAATTATGTTCAAGCATATTTTACCAAATATAATGAGACCGGTTTTAGTTATTGGAACCATTGGTTTAGCATTAGCAATAATAGCAGAATCTACTTTGAGTTTTTTAGGAGTAGGAGTTCCACCAACTACACCATCACTTGGTACATTAATAAGATTAGGTAATGATTTTTTATTTTCTGGTGAGTGGTGGATCACTTTTTTTCCTGCAATTTTTTTAGTCATACTAGCTTTTTCTATAAATTTATTGGGAGACTGGATGAGAGATACTTTAAATCCAAGATTAAAAAAATGAGTTTTCTAAAAATAAAAAATTTAAGTGTGGACTATAAAATGAGAAGAGAAACTGTCTATGCAGCAAAAGAAATAAATATCGAAGTAAACAAAGGAGAAATATTAGGATTGGTTGGTGAGTCTGGATCTGGAAAAAGTACTGTGGGAAATGCAATTATTAACTTAATTGATGATCCAGGAAAAATATCAAATGGTTCAATAATTCTTGGAGATATAGATATAAACCATAATCAAAAAAATATTGAAAATTTTAGAGGAAAAAAAGTAGGTTTAATATTTCAAGATCCTCAAACATCTTTAAATCCTATATTAACAATAGGCGAGCAATTAATCGAAACTATCCAAACACATTTAGATTTAAGTAAAGACGAAGCTAAAAAAAGATCTATTGAGCTATTAAAAGAAGTGGGAATTAAAGATGCTGAAAATAGATTTGACAATTATCCTCATCAATTTTCAGGAGGTATGAGGCAAAGAGTGGTTATTTCTCTTGCATTATGTTGCGAGCCAGAGCTTTTAATAGCAGACGAACCAACAACTGCTCTAGATGTTTCAATTCAATCTCAAATATTAGAACTAATTAAACGTCTGACAAAAGAGAGAAATTTAGCTGTAATTCTTATTACTCATGATATGGGTGTAATAGCAGAAACCACAAACAGAGTAGCCGTGATGAAAAATGGTGAGCTTGTTGAAATAGGCAAAACCAAAGAAATATTAACTCATCCAAAACAACCATATACTAAAAGCCTAGTAAGTTCAGTTCCTCCAACAAATAAAAAAATTTCTAGATTTGTAATACTAAATCAAACTGAAGAAGTTAAAAAACAAAGTAATTTAAAAATTTTAAGCAGATGGACCAAAAGAGAGATTAATCAAAAAAATTTAGTATCAGTAAAAAATCTATTTAAGACATTTGATGACAATTTTTTTTCTGAGAACTCAAAAAATTCTATAATGGCAGTAGATGATGTTTCTTTCAGTATTAAAGAAGGAGAAACTTTTGGATTAGTCGGCGAGAGCGGGAGTGGAAAATCAACAATAGCAAAAATGATTGTAAATTTGTACAAACCAAGTAGTGGCGACATTTATTTCGATGATGTTTGTATAACTCAAATTAAAAAAAATAAAGAAATGCTAAAATTTAGAAAACAAATTCAAATGATATTTCAAGACCCATATTCATCTCTCAATGGTAGATTAAAAGTTAAAGATATTGTTGCAGAGCCAATATTGCTTCACAATCCATCAATTAAAAGATCTGACTTAGAAAATTATATTTTTGATCTATTACAATCTGTTGAACTTTCTCAAAGTTCAGCAGAAAGATATCCTCATGAATTTTCAGGAGGTCAAAGACAAAGAATATCAATAGCAAGGGCTCTTGCAACACAACCAAGACTATTAGTATGCGATGAACCAACTTCTGCATTAGATGTTAGTATACAAGCTCAAATATTGAACTTATTAAAAGATCTTCAGGAACAACTAAATTTGACTATTTTATTTATAAGTCATGATCTACCTGTTGTAAGACAAATGTGTGATAGAATAGGAGTGCTTAGAAATGGAAAATTATGCGAAGTATCAAATTCTGAAAAATTATTTGAGAAACCTGAGCACGAATACACAAAAGAACTTTTAAATTTAATGCCAAAAATTGAAGCAATTTACAACTAAGGAGGACCAATGGCTATTTTTAATATGATAGAAGAAAATGAAGCAACTGGAAAAGTTAAAGAGGTTTATGAGGATATTAAAAAAAAAAGAAATGTAAAATTTATAACTAACTTTTGGAAAATGTTAGCTAATGAACCTGATACTCTAGAGAGAACATGGAATTCTTTACAACAAGTTATGAAAAAAGGTGCGCTAGATGAGATGACTAAAGAGTTAATTTATGTTGCAGTTTCAATGGCAAACAGTTGCGAATATTGTATTAAATCTCATAGCATTGCTGCAAAAAAACAAGGAGCTTCCAAAGAGATGCTTGCCGAACTAATTGCAGTTGTAAGTATGGCAAATGAGACCAATAGACTAGTTGAGGCATATCAAGTAAAAGTCGATTCAATTTATGAATGATAGAGCACAAGCAGTTTTAGATTTTTGGTTTGATGAAATGGTTGCTGAAAAGCGATTTAAAAAAGACAAAAGTTTTGATGAATTAATTAAAGAAAAATTTGGAGAAGACCATAACAAAGCGATAAATAATGAATACGACTCTTGGCAGGATAAGCCATTAAGTTGTTTAGCTTTAATTATTTTGTTAGATCAATTTTCAAGAAATTTATATAGAGATGATAAAAGATCTTTCGAATATGATGCTAAGGCTAGATTGATTGTAAATGACGCTGTTTATAACGGTTACCTCGATAATATGGATGAATATCAAAGATTTTTTATGTTACTCCCCTATATCCATAGTGAGGAAATTATTGATCATGATCGAGCTTATAAATTATTAGATAATTACTTGTCTAATCACCCGAATGTAGATCAGATTAAAAAATTCTGGAAAGACCATACAGCTGCAATAAAAAGATTTCATAGATATCCTCATAGAAATGAAATCTTAGGAAGAAGATCTACACCAGAAGAAATTGAATTTTTGAAAGAACCAAATTCATCTTGGTAATTATTTGATATTTCCTAAATAATTAACCATTATAACTCCAATGATAATGAGTATAATACCAGTTATACCGTAAATATTTGGAATTTGATTATACTTTAGAACAGCAAATAACACGACACCAGTAACCACTAGTCCACTGTAAGTAGAATAGGCAAATCCAACAGGTAGCGCGGTCATAGCTTTTGCCATTGAAAACATCGTAACACACATAAATAAGATACAAAGAATTGAAGGAGTTAACTTTGTGAAGCCTTCAGAAATTTTAGCAAAACTATTTGATGCTATTCCAAAAGATATACTGATTGCTAAAAGCAAATATCCAAATAAAGGCTTCATATTTATTTACCTCCTAATAAATTAACCATCAATACACCTACAACAATAAATAATAAACCAATCAAGGAATAAACATTCGGAATTTGATTATATTTAACTACACCAACAATCACAGTTGCTATAATTGTTAAACCAGCAAAAGATGCATAAGTTATTCCCATTGGAATATTTTTCATCACCAATGAAAGCGCATACATGCATAAAACAATTGTAATTGCAGTAATTATGCTTGGAAAGAGTAGTGTAAATCCTTCAGCACTTTTTGCAAAACTATTAGAAGTAACTCCTAGAAATACAGCAACACCTAGGAACAAGTATGATGTAGCGAGACTCATTTAATAATATTAAATGAAATCTCGCTAAATATATATAATTATTTAGGTATTGGAGTAGCACCAGTTTCTAAACTAACAATTTTTCCATTGTCGTATTTATAAA
>WTIW01000045.1 GCA_011526385.1 Pelagibacteraceae bacterium
TTATTAAATGTAGAAAATGTCCTAGATTAATTAATTTTATTAAAAAAATATCTACCGTAAAACGAAAACAAAATATTAACGAAACTTATTGGGGAAAACCAGTTCCAGGGTTTGGTAAGATAAACTCGAAATTATTAATTTTAGGTTTAGCGCCAGCAGCACATGGGGGAACCAGAACAGGAAGACCTTTCACTGGAGACAAATCAAGCGATTTCTTGTTTTCTTGTTTAAAAAAAGCAAATATTTCTAATCTACCTTATTCAGAAAATTTAAATGATGGATTGGAATTAAAATCAACTTTTATAACCAATATACTGAAATGTGTTCCTCCTGGTGACAAACCAACAAATGAAGAATTATCAAATTGCTCAAATCATTTTCAAAATGAGATTGAAACTTTAAGCAAAATCCAAACAATTGTTGCTTTAGGTAAAGTTGCTTTTGATAATTGTATTAAATATTACAAAAGTAAAAATAAATTAAATGGAAAGTATACTTTTAAGCACGGGAAATATTATGATTTATCAAACAAAATCAGATTGTACGCTTGTTATCATCCAAGTCCTAGAAATGTAAATACAAAATTAATATCTGAAAAAATGATAGTTAATTTTTTCAAAAAAATAAAAAGAGTAACAGCTATTTAGATTTTAAAATATAAGGCTCAAAGCTATTTAAAACTATCTCAGGAATTTTTGTAGGTTTTCCGATTGTATTTACAAATACCAAATGTATTTTTGCATCCACAATTAATAAATCATCTCTGTAAATTGACTGATCCATTACAAAAGAGGTTTTTGACAAAGAGGAAATAAAAGATTTTATTGTTAAATTATCTTCTAAGTATGCTGATTTTTTATATTCAATATTGCATGACTTAACGATTATTAAAGAATTAAACTCATCTTTAATTTTCAAATTACTTAAACCAATAGCTAATAATGCTTCTGTTCTAGCTCTTTCAAAGTATTTTAAATAATTTGCATAATAAACTACTCCTCCAGAGTCGGTATCTTCATAGTAAATTTTAACATTATGGCTAAAAGTTTTATGCATTGTTCATTAATATCAAATAATGAGAAATTTTTATACAAACTAAGATATAATAACTACAATGAAAGTTTATATAATTTGGTTGATTGGAGTAATTTTATGGAACTTTGGTGTTCCTAATGCTACTCCAATAGAGGACGTAATTGTAGCAATCATACTGTCAATCCTGAGTATGGGGCTAAAAAAATATACTAAACTTTAATTAATTTGCTGAAAAATAAATGTTCTGAAAATAGGCTACAGATTTCATTTTAGAATTATCTGTATCCGCCATAACTGCTAAGCCATCTAATTCATCTAAATCTAAATCGTGGAATTTCTTAAAATCTTCTTTTACATTTGATTTAACTGTTACCCATTCATTTAAATTAGTTTTGGTTGTGGCCATTACATTATCTATAGATTTTTTTGTGTATGGACTTGGTGAACTAACTCCAACATCTCTATTGCTTGAAAACACATAGTTAACTGCTCTGTTTGATAATGGTGTTGCACCTGTTTTTTTAACCGCAAAAACTCTAGCAGCAAAATCATGCCCTTTTTTAGTGTCTTCCTTAATTCCTGATAAATCTTTCTCAATTTTCCATGTAATATTTATAAAAGGTGTCTTGTTAAGATCAATTTTAACTTCTTTTCCAAGACCAGATGCTGCATTATCGGCAACAGCCTTAAGGAAATTTCCATTTTCATTATTACCAACAGTATAGTTTGTCTCGTTCTTTGCTCCTCTTACTTTTCTGACAGTTAATTCTGAAAGTTCTGCTTCTGTAAACTCAAACACTATAACTTCATTTGCAACAACTGAGCTGATTGAAATCAAAAAAATTGAAATGAGTTTAAAAAATATTTTCATAATTTAAGTTCTTAATACATTATTTAGACAAGATTTAAACATGCAAAAATCAGAATTAATTTTTAAATAAATAATATGAAAACAATTTCAATTTTTTTACTTTTAATTTATTGGTCAATAATGATATCTGCACCAATTATGTCTAATGACCTCAAAATGGGTAGTTCTAGAGCTATAAAATTAAATTCTAATTCTAAGGTATCAGTATAATTTTAGGTGCAACACAGGTGCCATCATGAATTTGTTTAAAGGCATCACCACCATTTTTTAAATCTCTAAATTCAATCCAATCTAGAGAGCCTATCTCTTTATTAGCTAATATTGCTAAAGTTTGCTCAAAATCCTTATTGGTATAACAATAAGTTCCTATAACGGTCACCTCTTGAAGTGTCATTTTTCTAAAATTAAAGGTTCCAGCTGGCTGAGTTAAGCCTATGTGAATAATTGAACCACCTGGCTTAACTACTTCAATAGCCTGTTGTCTTGAAATTTCTAAACCTACTGTATCAAATACAATATCAAATTTATTACTTTCTATTTCGTTATGGTCTGGTGCAACATATTTTGCATCTAAATATTTTGAGCACTCATTCAATCTCAATTTATTAGGATCAGAGAGAATTATATTTTTACTATTTTTAATTTTAGATAAAATTAAACCACATAATAATCCTATTGCACCACCACCTTGGATCAAAATTTTACATTCAGACAAAGGTTTTTTTAAAGATTGTTCACCAATTAATACTGCATG
>WTIW01000126.1 GCA_011526385.1 Pelagibacteraceae bacterium
ATTAACTTTTTCATTGCCCACAAATCTACCCATCATCCCACAAACAAAAAACCCCTACAAAAAATGACCAGTGTATTACCAGTGCATTCAGTGCTTTTTAGGGCATTTTTAAGGAAATCAGACAAAAACAGGTAATAAAGACAAAAGCCCTACTTCTTCTCGAGAAATAAGGCTTTAAAGTGTCGGGGTGGAGAGATTCGAACTCCCGACCTCCTGCTCCCAAAGCAGGCGCGCTAACCGGACTACGCTACACCCCGAATTTTTTGGGTGAGTGATGGGACTTGAACCCACAGCCTCCTGTGCCACAAACAGGTGCTCTAACCAGTTGAGCTACACCCACCATACAGCTCGACTTTATTTTCATAAATAGAGCTTGATAATTTAAACGAATTAATTGGGCTCTGAAAGGAATTCAATCGATATATTTATATTCACTTTAGTAACTTCTAATGTGAGACTTTTATATAGATACTTTTTGAAAGAGCTTATTCTACCCTTTATTTTTTCTCTTTTAATGATCACCTTCATTTTGTTTGTAAACTTTTTACTTAGAGCAATTGATAGATTTCTAGGAAAAGGTTTAGACATGCTAACAATTTTAGAATATTTATTTTTAAACCTTGCGTGGATCTTAGCTCTCTCTGTCCCAATGGCAGTCTTACTTGCAACTTTAATGACTTTTGGAAGACTTTCTGAAGACAATGAAATAAATGCTATGAGAGCATCAGGGATTGGATTCTTAACAATAATGCGTGCTCCTATTTTATTTGGCATGATTATCACTATAGTTCTTATTTATTTTAATAATTTTATTTTACCTGAAATGAATTTTAAAGCACGGCTGTTATCAGGAGATATTTATAGAAAAAGGCCTGACATGAGTATCGAGCCGGGCATTTTTTTAGATAACCTCCCAGACTATAGCATGATTGTTGGCGGAAAAACGAAAAATGGGACAATGAAAGATGTTAGAATCTTCTCTAAGGGAAACAAAAATGCACAAACAAGTATATACGCAAATTCTGGCAATTTAAACACTCTAGAAGATGCTTTTCTATTAACTCTATATGATGGAGAGATACATGAGCTAGGCCAAAAGGATTACACTAATTATAGAAGAATAATTTTTGATAAGCATGTAATTAATATTCCAGCAAAAGACCTACTGCTTAATCGTAGGGATTCTACAAATAGATCTGATAGGGAAATGACAGTCCCTATGATAAAGAAGAAAATTAAAAACTATGAAAAACGTTTAGATATAGTCTACAAAAGATTATCAGGCAACTTTTTCAGAACAATCGGCGATAGTCTATTGCCTACTAGCCTTGAAGGTGGAAAAACCATAATAAATGAAGCTATTGAAAAGGTAAAAAACCAAGAATCCTTATCTTTAGCGCAAAAAATAAAAAAAGAGAAAAGAATTAAAAATCTAGAACGACAATTGAATAACGAGTTCAACTTGATAAAAAGTTATAAAAAAAGCCAAAATAAATACGGTGTTGAAATTCATAAAAAATTTTCCATACCTGTAGCTTGCATCCTATTTGTGCTTCTTGGCGCTCCTTTAGGAGTGATGAGCAAAAAGGGTGGCTTTGCAATAAGTACCGGATTAAGCTTTGGGTTCTTCCTAATATATTATGTGCTCCTCATTGGTGGGGAGGAAATGGCTGATAGAAGCTTTTTATCGCCTTTGATAGGAATGTGGTCTCCAAATCTTATTATTTTTTGCATTGCAACATACCTACTAGCTAATACCGTTAGGGAGAGTGCACCAATTGGAATCAAGTTCCCTTCTTTTATTAAAAAAGACAGATCATGATTCCAGCTGAGTTAATAGAAAAAAAGCGCGATGGCAATGAACTAACTCCCGGAGAGATAGATTGGTTCATTCATAATGTTATGAATGAAACCATAGATGACTGCCAATTATCAGCTCTTTTAATGTCAATTTATTTCAATGGAATGACAGATAATGAGACTACGTCTTTAGTTGATTCAATGGTAAAGTCTGGCAAAAAGTTTAATTTTAATCATTTAGAAAGATATGTTGCTGACAAGCATAGTACTGGAGGAATCGGTGATAAAATATCTTTCATTTTAGCTCCTTTATTATCATCATTTGACATCATTGTACCGATGATTGCTGGAAGAGGTCTAGCATACACTGGAGGTACAATAGATAAACTAGAATCAATAAATAATTTCCAGACTCAAAAAGATTTTGATTCATTTAATAACCAAATAGATAAAATTGGTTGTGGTATAATCAGTCAGTCCTCAGAAATTTGCCCAGCGGATAAAAAGCTTTATTCCATTCGAGATTTAACTGGAACCATACCGTCTTTTCCACTGATATGCAGCTCTATAATGAGCAAAAAAATTGCAGAAGGCTTAGATGGTTTGGCAATGGATATAAAGGTTGGCAATGGTGCCTTCATGAAAACTTTTCAGCAAGCAAAAAACCTAGGCGTTGAATTAAAAAAAATAGGAAATTCTTTTGATATTGATGTAAACATAACGTACTCAAACATGTCTCAGCCTTTAGGCAAATATGCTGGATTAAAGTGCGAGATAATTGAAGCAGTAGATTGTTTAAAAGGAACCGGCCCTGATGATGTAACCC
>WTIW01000086.1 GCA_011526385.1 Pelagibacteraceae bacterium
GTTTTTTGAAGTTTTTCTTGAAGTCTTAAAAATTCATCCTGCATTTCTTTTCTAATTAATGGATCTAGTGCTGAAAAAGGTTCATCTAAAAACCATATGTCTGGTTCAACAGCTAATGATCTTGCAATACCTACTCTTTGTTGCTGACCTCCAGAAAGCTCTCTTGGAAAATAGTTTTCTCTTCCATCTAATCCAACTAATTTTACCATATTCATTGCTTTAGCAATGCTATCTTCAGTTTTGATACCTTTGATTTGAAGAGGGAATGCAATATTTTCTACAACTGTTTTATGTGGAAGAAGTGCAAAACTTTGAAAAACCATTCCCATTTTATTTCTTCTAAGTTCAATGAGTTCTTTATTTTTTAATTGGAGTAAATCTTGTCCTTCAATAAAAATTTTTCCACCTGTTGCATCTGTTAATCTTGAAATACATCTTAGCAACGTTGATTTTCCTGAACCTGAAAGGCCCATAACAACCAACATTTCTCCTTTAGAAACTTCAAATGATGCATTGTTTACACCAACAATACATCCATTTTCTTGAAATGTTTTAGCATCTACATTGCCGTTTGCTTCTTGAAGCATTTTTTTGGCATTGGTTCCAAAAATTTTATAAACATTTTCGCATTTAATTACTGCTTCAGACATAAAATTCAAATCAAGTTATATGAAATTCAGATAAAATTAAATCTATATAATTGATGCTCTCCCCTTTAAAAATTTTTAATAAAATAAACCCTTGTATCAATTCCAGTACTTAAAAAACTTAATGCTTCACCGCTTACTGTTATAGTTTCATCAACACCAACGTTGTTGCCGCTAACTGTAAAACCTGCAAAACACTTGCTTTTTTCTTTATCCCACTTAACAAATGTTTCGTCTATTTTGTTTCCATTAATTGTATAAATTTCGTGTGCTCTAAAATTTAAAAAATTTGCACCCATAATTGCTCTTTGCGGAATAAGTTTTGTTGCATTGCAAACTGCTTCATATAATTCATCTGTTAATCTGTAATGATCTGTGCCATCAAAAGTTACTAAAATACCTGAAGGTAGTTTAGATATTAATGCACTAAGTTTCTTTTCTTTTGCAATTCTTTCTTCCTCTAATTTCATTTTTTTTACTAATTCATCACCTTGTCCAAACATTTTATTCAAAACTGTAAAAGATAAGATTATAATTATTGTAATAAGCACTAAACCACCAAATTGTTTAATTGGCTCTGGTAACTCTTTCAGTTTGTTAAAATAAATTTCCTTTGACATTATTCTTGTAACTTACCGTTCTTCCAAATTCCTTCTTTTTGAGTTCCATCTGACCAAGTAAAAGTTCCTTGTCCGTTCATAAATCCATTAGCCCATTCTCCTTCGTACTTAGATCCGTCTGGAAAAGTTAAAATTCCTTGTCCACTCCACACACTATTTTGAAATTCGCCTTCATAAACATAACCATTTGGCCAAGTCTCAACTCCTTGACCTTGTTTTTTGGTTTTAACCCATTCACCTTCATAAGTTGTCTTATCTGTGTAAACCCATTTGCCATAACCGTTTTCACAATTTCCTTCTTTGCATCCTGTGCTACGTGCAAAAACTGAAGTGCTAATTAAGGTGCTTAAAAATATGAAAAGGAGATATTTTTTCATAAGTATATTTTACACAAGATTGAATAAAAAAAAATCCCCCCCAACATAGTTGGGAGAGATTTCTAAATTTTCGGAATTAATCCTTATTTAGTAAACGCTTGCCAAACACTCTTGTTGTCAGCTAACCATTTTTTAGCTGCATCTTCGTGAGTCATTTTGTCAACGTCAACTAAAGCAGCCATTGCTCCAATTTGACTTGTAGAGAATGACATTTTTTTGAACGCTGCTGCTGCATCAGGATGAGTTTTTGGGAAATCCTCATGAACTGCTTTTTTCAAGTATCCATCAGGAGAACCACATTTACCATCACCACCATCTTCTGGTCTGCAACCTGCTGTGTATGGAGGGAAGTCAATAAATGTAAAACCAGCACCATCTGTAAAGTTTGGTGTCCAGTTAAAGATTATAGTTCCTCTTCCTTCTTTTTCAGCTGCTGCTAATTCAGCCCAAAGTGCATCAGCACTTCCAGCGAATTTAACCCACCATAGATCTCCTAATCCTAAAGCGTCAACTCTTTGAGGGATTAAGTCACCATGCCAAGTTTGTGGACCTTCTAACATTCTTCCTTTTCCATCTGGTGAATCAGGAGTTGTGAAGTTCTTAGCACAATCTGGGTTTTTTAAAGCTGTCCAGTCTGGTAGACCTGGGCATAGACCTTTTTCAGCAACCCAGTTAGGATATCCCATATCCTCTAGAGTTCTTGCTTCATGATCACCCCAGTCAAGTAAACCACCTTTATCTAAAGCTGTTGTAAATGATTTACCAAAAGCTGATTCCCAAACTTCGTGTGAAATAGTTACATCACCAATTCTAATAGACTCGTATACTGCTTGTGAGTCAGCGTTTACGTATTTAACGTTGTTACCCATACTTTCAAAAATTCCACCAATAACGTAAGCCATAACAATTTGACTTGACCAGTTATGAGTTGGGATAACAATCG
>WTIW01000122.1 GCA_011526385.1 Pelagibacteraceae bacterium
GCAAACTCAACTCCAATAGCACCAGCGCCAATGATTGTCATACTTTTTGGTAATTTCTTTAGATTAAAAATGTCTTTTGCTGTCATTACATTTTTACTGGAATGATCTAAAGACTGTAAATGTTTTGCTTTGGAACCTGTAGCAATGATAAATGTCTCACCATGAAGGGTATTTCCATCAACTTCAATTGAATTTTGGTCAATGAATGTTGCAAAACCTGGGAAAAAATCTACTCCCAACTTTCTAACTTGAAAATGGAGACCTTTAGATAATCTTTTTCTAGCTTGGATAGTTTTATCAATAACTTTTTCAAAATGAAGTTTAGGTTTACCAACTTCGATACCATACGAACTTGCATTATTAATTAGTTCAAATACTTCGGCATTTTTTAATAATGATTTTGTTGGTATACAACCCCAGTTTAAACATACGCCACCAAGATCATTATCATCAACAATTGCAACACTCATTCCAAGTTCTGCAGCTCTAAAAGCTGCTGTATAACCACCTGGTCCTCCGCCAACAATTATTAATTGATATTTTTTCAAGCGAATCCTAGATGTTATTCATTTCAATTAATTTAAGAAATTCGTTTCTTGTTGATTCTTTTTCTCTAAAGATTCCTAACATAGAGCTACTTGTTGCAATGCTATTTTGTTTTTGAACGCCTCTACTTAGCATACAAAAATGTTTACCTTCTAACACTACTGCAACGCCACGCGGGTTTAGTACTTCTTGAAGACACTGTGCAATCTGATTAGTTAATCTCTCCTGTACTTGAAGTCTTTGAGAAAAAAGATCTGTAATTCTAGCAAGTTTAGAAAGTCCGATAATTTTGCCGTTGGGGATATATCCTATATGGGCTTTCCCATAAAAAGGAATCATATGATGTTCACAAAGACTATAAAACTCAATGTTCTTAACAATAACCATATCTTTTGATTCGCCTTCAAATATTGCGTTATTAATTAATTCATCAAGATTTTCAGTATAACCTTTTGTTAAGAAATCCCAAGCTTTTGCCACTCTTTTAGGTGTATTTATCAACCCTTCTCTTGAAGGGTCTTCTCCTAAAAGCTCTAATAAATTTTTTGTATTAGCTTCTAATTTTTTTCGTTTATCGTCGTTCATTTTTCCTCCAAATAACTTGCTGGTCTTATTTTATCTTTTAAAACCCATAGTAAAAAATAGATAATTGGTGTATCTATTAATGCAACTATAACTTTAAATAACCAACCCATAAGTAGTAAACTTCCAAATCTTTCCCAACCTATTGCTCCCGCTGAACAAAGAATTAGTAATACCATTGATGTATCAACTAATTGAGAAAACATAGTAGAAGCATTATTTCTTAACCATAAATGCTTTCCTTTAGTTAATCTTTTCCAAAAATGAAAAATACGTACATCAATGAACTGGGCGGTCAAATAAGCCATCATAGATGCTAAAAATGCTGGCGCAGATAGACCAAAAACTTTATTAAATGTTGCTGAGTCAACTGGCGACCATTCAGCTGCAGTAGCATTCATTGAGATAAAAATTAATAATGTAGTAAAAACGCTAGCACAAAAACCTGAAATGACAACCTGATTTGCTCTTTTTTTTCCATAAAGCTCTGAAATAAGATCTGTAACCAAAAAGGTTACCGGGTATGCTATAATTCCTACAGAAAGTTCAAAAGTTAAACCTAGAAAATTCCACGTAAAGAATTTTTGAAAAATCAAATTGCAGGCAACTAGAGAAGCAATAAATATTCCAGTAAAAATCAGATATAATCGCTCTTGAAAATCATTCATCAATTGGCCCATAGTAATCGGTATAAATTGTTGGGGTTTCCTCTATACGAATTCTATGCAAAGTACATCCTTCTAAACGTTTTGTAATTTCTTCCCATATAAAAGTAACTAATACTTCTGTAGAAGGCTGTTTTCCTTTAAACCATGGAATGTCTTTATCAAACTGAGAGTGATCTAACACATCAACAACATGTGTATTTACAATTTTCTTTAAATGGCCCAAGTCAACAAGAAACCCTGAGTCAGGATTAACTTTTCCAGTAACTGTTACATGTAAGGTATAATTATGACCATGTACTCTTGTATCCTTTCCAAATACATCCCAATTTTCCTGTTCAGTCCATTTTTCATTTCCGTACTGATGTGCAGCACAAAAAGAAAATACTTTTGTTAAAAAAGTTGTGTTTTTTGAATTCATAGATACAATAATTTATTTAAATAATGACCTTCTTCCAACAATAGTTGTAATGGGGCAATCATTCGGGTTAAAATTCTTAGCAGGGCAATATTCCCTACCATAAAAAATAATTTGTAAGTGTAACTTGCTCCATCGATCTTTTGGAAATAATCTTTTTGCATCTTTTTCAGTTTGAACAACGCTCTTTCCGCTAGATAATCCCCATCTATACATACAACGATGAACATGTGTATCAACAGCGAAGGCAGGATATCCAAATGCTTGAGACATTACTACTGAAGCTGTTTTATGTCCTACTCCAGGTAATTTTTCAAGCTCTTCAAAATTTTTAGGTACCTTTCCATTATGAATTTCAATTATCATT
>WTIW01000067.1 GCA_011526385.1 Pelagibacteraceae bacterium
TCTTTGGATTATTTTTAAATTTTATCGAAGTTGATTTAACTCCTATAATTTCATCATCCTTTATATCTTGATATCCGTATATAGTGTCGTAGCCCAGTGTCCAAAATATGGCTCCTAAATAAAATATAATTGGAATTAATGAAATTTCATTTGTTATGGAAATCCAAGCTAAAACTAAACCATAATTAAAAGTAATACCTAAAAATAGTTGAGGCCAGTAAGTAAATCTTTTCATCAATGGATACGAAAATGCTAGAGGCATTGATAGAAGTGCCATCCAAATTGTAAAAAAATTAAAATTAATTAATACCAAAAAGGCAATTCCACATAGAACAAATGCATAAATACTAGCTAATTTTACAGAAACCTTTCCAGATGCAATTGGTCTATCTTTTGTTCTTTCGACAAGTTTATCAAAATTTCTATCTGATATGTCATTAACTATACAGCCGGCTGATCTCATTAATATCGAACCAGATAAAAAAAGGACTAAGTAAAAAATAAATTTTTCATAACCAGAACTAAAATCATATGCAACTGTTAGACCCCAAAGGCATGGCCAAAACAGTAGCATATAACCAATTGGTTTATTTAATCTTGTTAATTCTAAAAATAGTTTGATGTTTTGCATTTATTTACTTGTAAATAACAAAGGCTAGATTCATAATCAATTCGATTCGCATGAATGTAGATTATACAGTTACCGCTCTGATGTTTCCCGCAATACCTCTTTTAATGAGTGTTTATAGCAATAGATTTCATACTCTTAGCAAGTTAATTAGAGAGCTTCATGATGAGCATGTGTATGAAAAACATATTCCTCCAGAGTGGAAGAAACAATTTATAAATTTAAGTAGTAGAATATCAATTTTGAAGTGGACTATAATGTTCGCTGCTTTCGGTTTTTTATTTAATATGCTTACTGTTTTTGCTCTTTATTTAGATGAAATATTTGTTGCTAGAATAATTTTTGGATCTTGTTGCCTATCAATGATTGTATCAATAATTTTATTTATAAGAGAAATACAAGTTTCAACAAGTGCACTTAACTTACACATGTCTGATATGGATGTGAAGATAGATTAATTAGGAATAATAACCACAGGACCAGTTATTTTTCTGCTTTCTAGATCCTCATGAGCTTTAGAAGCTTCCTCTAATTTATATTTTTTAAAAATATTTATTTTTACATCGCCAGATTTAAATTTTTCAAAAACCATATTTGTTGCTTCTTCTAATTCCTCTCTAGTCGTTGTGTATTGCATAATGCTTGGTCTAGTTAAATAGAGACCTTTAGGTTGAATTGATTTAGGAACAACGACAGGATCAAGAGGTCCTGAGGCATTTCCGAATGAAACCATCATTCCTCTTAATTTTAAACATTCGATAGAACCATCGAATGTTGATTTACCAACACCATCATAAACTACAGGTATACCTTTACCATCTGTAATTTCTTTAACTTTTTCTGCAAAGTTATCTTTGTTGTAATTGATTACATGGTCATAACCATTCTCTTTTGCAATTTTAATTTTTTCATCAGATCCAACTGTTCCAATCACTTTACAGCCTAAACTTTTTGCCCATTGTCCAAAAATTTGTCCAACACCTCCAGCGGCAGCGTGAAACAAAACAGTTTCTCCAGATTTTACGGGGTATGTTTTATGAAGAAGATAAAATGTAGTAATTCCTTTTGTCATTAGGGTCGCTGCAATTTCTAAATCAACCCCATCCGGCACTTTAACTAAATTCTTTATCGGATAATTTCTATGTGTTGCATAAGAACCAAGAGGTGCCGCACAATAAGCAACTTTATCTCCTTCTTTGAAATTTGTTACATCTGGACCAATTTTTTCTATTATCCCTGCTCCTTCTAGTCCAATTCCTGATGGAAGTTGAACAGGATATAATCCTGATCTGTGATATGTGTCTATATAATTTAGACCAATTGCTTCGTTTTTGATTGTAACTTCACCAGATTTTGGATCATCTAATTTGATATCTTTGATCTCAATTACTTCTGGGCCACCTGTCTTATTTATTTCTGCTGCTCTCATGAATTATTTTACAAAAGTTCCATTATGATAATCATCTATTGCTTGAAGTATTTCCTGTTTTGTATTCATTACAAATGGTCCACCTCTTGCAATTTGTTCACCAATTGGTTTTCCAGATATTAGTAAAAATTTAGCTTCAGTTAAAGCTGTTACTTTTAGTTTTTCACCTCTTGTTAAGAGAATTAAAGTTGAATCCTTAACTTTATCGTGTTCTTTTTCTCCAATTTTTATTTCGCCTTCAATTAAATAAATAAAGCTATTGTGAGAAGAGGGTATCTCAAAATTAAATTCCTTATCTTTTTTAAGCTCTACATCAAAATAAACAGGTTCCACATTATGCTTTTTAATTGGTCCTTCTGCTTTTTGAAATTTTCCAGCAATAACTTTTATTTGCTTATCATCATCTTTATGCACACTCATTTTATCAGCATCAATATAATGATATTCAGGTTTATCCATTTTCATGCTTGCAGGCATGTTTATCCATAATTGAAATCCATGAAG
>WTIW01000017.1 GCA_011526385.1 Pelagibacteraceae bacterium
TAAAAGATAAACTTAAAAAGTTATTGAATAAAAACTAGAAGTTTCCTTCTCTCCAATTATTTCTAAAACTATCTACATCACCCATACCAGAATCTATTACAACCAAGTCAGTTTTAGATTGAGTTGATTTACCCGCAATATTTGCAAATAGTTTATTAGCAAAAACTACCAATCTTGAAAGAACCCCTTGTCCAACAGCTTTACAAGTTCTTCCAGAATAAACTTTTCCATCAATTGTTTGGCTTTGTAACGAATTGTTATCGCTTAATTGAGTTGAAACATTTGTTCCACATTCATCATCAACTGCACAAATCATAGCAAGTCCAAGGCTACATTTGTTTGTAGATTGCGATGGTTCAAATATTGGATAATAAACCAATCCTCTTGAAAGGGTAGGTTCTGCAGAAATTTTTTGACTGTAAGGTAATTTTATATACCAACCCATGTCTTTTGAGCTTCTATTTGGAAGTCCAACTCCACCTCCAATTATAGTTGATGAATTTGTTGTAACTGGACATTTCGCACCTGTTGCATCATTTGTAGTATCGCTACATTCACTTAGTTGATCAAATAAAGCCGCATTATAATTTTTTTGTTTATATAATGGGAAATCTTTATCTCTAAATCCATACATGATGTTATCTAAATTATTATCTCTATAAGTTAATCTTTCATAATCTCCTGTTCCTGAAAATAACCATAAATGATTTGATGTTTTTCCAATCCCAGCATCCATTGCGTGATACTGATATCTTCCATTTTCTTTAGACGCTCCAATTGATAATAAGGTTGTATGATCATAGAGGTTAATAGTTCCTCCAGATCCATCATTATCCATGTTGGTTAAATTGTATTTAGTAATTTTTCCTTCAAAGTCATTTGTATAAACTAAGGCACCCTTAAATGTAATTCCCCTTGTCGTATCTGATGTAACAACGACAGGAGTTCCAGGTATAGAATTTGTAATATTTAGATTGTTATCATCTGTCACTTGAATAACTTTTTCAACTTTTCCTGGTGTTGCTCTATCTTCTAAATTAATTACAAATAATGCAGATCCAACTCCATCATTTCTTCCACCATATCCACCACCCATTACAGCAACGTAAATGTCATCTTCAATATTACTGTCACCTGCGCCTGTATTTGGTAATCTAAATATTCTAGGAGCAGACCAAGTTTCACCTAATTCTTTATAATTATATTCTACTGGTAAATTTGTGCTAAATGTTTGAGTTGCAGCTCTTGTTAATTTAATAATTAGTGTGTCTACTGAAGAAGGACTATCAGGGTTTGCTTGGAAGGATAGTGTTTGTGGGAAAGTAATTTCAGGCAGACCAGTACTTCCCGTTTGAACTGTGAAGTTTGTAATATTTCTATTGTTAATATTTACTTCAAAATCAGATTTTGTTAAGCCTGCAACTGGGAAAGTCCAAGTTCTACTTTCATAACAAGATGTTGTTGTATCTGCCTTGCACTGATCATCAATACTATTATTATTGTTATAATTATCTTGCACGGTAATAGCCTCTTCCAGATCAATAATTGAGTAAGTATCATCGATATATTCGTACTCTGACACCGTATCTAAATGGTTCATTATATAAACTTTGTTTTTGATATGGTCGTTATAAACACTATATAAATGAAGCGGTTTATCAGGGTCTGTAACATCTAGTACTGTAAATCCATTTCCACCTCTTCCATAAGGTACCATTAAAATGGTATGCCATTTTTCTGAGCTATCGAGTGCACTTCTAAAGTACATATCATGTACAACAGGAGATCCATCTACTCCGTAAATTGCATTTGATCCCCCTTTAGCTTTTGCAAGTTCATTATTTAAATTTGTATTAACCATTAATGGCATTTTCGACATTACAAATGGTGGTATGAATGCCCATTTCTCTTGTCCAGTTTCACTATCAAATGAATGCAGCATACCATCGTTTCCTCCAACATAAATTCTTTCAGATCTTCCAGATAAAGATTGAGCCCAAGCATCATAACCTTTAACAGATCTCCAATAAGCTTCTTGCGCTGTTGAAGTGTAAGCTGTATCTGCTGATGGTGCACCTACAACAACCATTTCAGAATGGAACACATCTCCTAAATAAGCTTTCTTTCCATCTGCTTTTCTAATTTCATTTAAATTACAATCCCCATCATAATCGAAATAATCTTCTCCTCTTGAAAAGCTAATTAAACCTTTTACATCATCATCAATTCCATCTGCAATAGTTGAGGTACTATCTCCTCTAGAACTACAACGCGTGTTACCTGTTACTCCCGAAACTTTAGGTGTATCTCTGTGATAGTCTCCAACCTCGTTACCAAATAATTCAAATTGAGATTGGATTAATAAAGAATTAGATTCTGTAAAGTTATTGTAATCTGTTTTATAATCTGCACCTGGAATAATTCCCCAAATCTTTCTTGCAGCAGGTGCAGGGATCATCTGAGATGCATCCCAGTTTCCTTTATCTTTTTCATTTATAACACCATCTTTTGATATTGCAGTTCTTGTTAAAGTACCTTCCCATTCCATGTTTTGTTTATATTTAAATTGTGCTTGGAACAGTGATCCACCTTGTTCTATAGTTGCGGTGATTGCAGGAGCTGTAAAAGATAATTTTTCTGCAATTACAGATCTAATGGCTGCATTTAATTGTGCCTTTAACTGATCAGGGGTATCTGCTTTAATTACTCTTTCTGTACCACCTGCTTTTGCAATCCTATCTAATTGCCTGATACCATTTGAACTTAAACCACCCCCATAAGCAACCGTAAATGTTTTTACTTTTTTCTGGCTTAAAAGATTTCTAACTTTTGTTTCTGCTGAAGCAGTATTTTGCATGTCTCCATCACCAATGATGATAACATATGAGCCTTGGCACGGACTGTTTTTATCTATTGGGCTATCTGAGTTGTGTCTATAATATTGATCAGCAATTGTTGCCCAAGTATTTGCATCGGTACCCCCACCTGCTCTAACACTTCTAATGTATGTATTTATCTTTGAAGCACCATTTCTATCTACTCTTATTTTTAGACAATTTTGGTTATCACAAGGTTTTGCTTGATCTCTTGGGGTATCCCAACTTGAATAACCAAGACCAGCCAACGAAGGCGACCAACACCAATAATTATATCTTACTAACCAGTGGTATCTACTAAGCTTACTTGGCACATAGGAACTACATCTCTTAGCATCCCATCTCCATTTCCACCTACTATACCAGAAACTACTACTAACATCATGAGACCAGTAACCAAAACCAAAATTTACAGAGGACACTAAACTACTATCTGTTACTAAAGATTGAATGGCCTCATGAGCTCCTTGCATTCTAGTTTTTCTTACCGAATAACCTGAATGATCAAGATAATTCAAATCAAGATCAAATGTTTGAACTACACGATTACTAATGTCTGCAACAAATATTCTATTTAAAGCAGTATCTATTTTTATATCTCTTGGATTATTAAATCGTATAAGTGCTTTTGAAGTTGGATTATAAGAACTTCCTACTCTTCCATATCTTCCAACTTCTTCAGTAGATACTGTATTTCCTGAAATAGTAATCTTTGTAATTTTATGAATATTACCTACAAAATAAAAAATATTATCATTTGATGGATGTGCCGCCATAGCATTAGACGTAATAGCTCCGTAAACGTTTGCATATATTGTTTCTGATGGAGAATTATTTGGGCAATTAATTCCACTTCTAGAAAACTTATGGAATCTGTTATTCCAATGAAAAACTAAATTACCAGATGCATCTAAAGTAAATTTAACTTTATTATATTTTACTGATCCTCTTATTACTTGATTAAGAGTACCACTAGTATTACAGTTCGATGACGTTTGTGTGGATGTATCATAAATAAAAATTTGATTATTATTACTATCTATAGCAAAGATAATATTATTATGTTTTTGCATTCCTATATAAGAATTTCGATTTGAAAAAGTTTTAACTTTGGCAACAGAACCAGTTGTAGTGTTTACTTTACAAAGTGTTGGATTATTGTAGCAATAGTATTGTCCAGTAAAGTAGATGTGATTGTCATGATAAAGAACTTCTCTACTACTATGATAATATGTTGAGCACTCAGGTCTCCATTGACGAACTCGATACGTCTCTCTTGTCTGCACAATAGATGTTTTTGCATTTGCTGAGTGATCAACCCCAATAAGTTGTGTTCCATTTTGCGTAATATAATTTCCAGTATTTGATATCGGTGCAATAGTGTATGGATTTCCTATGTCTGCACCAATATTTTGTGTCACGTTCATACTTCCAGATTTATCTAATAAAATTAAAACGTTAGCAGGAACATCTGCCACCCCCGAACCAGGGGGTAAAGCTTTTGAAAATGAATTAGAAATAATTAAACATGAAAATAATAAAATCTGAATAATAAATAATTTAATTTTTTTCATTTAATTTTCTTCTGGTAATCCACCCATTTCCATAAGGTTATTGTATTCAGCAAGTTTTTCACTATTCTTATCATTAGAAATAAAAATTTCTTCTTGCCAAACATCTTTATTAAGTTTTCTATTATAAATTATAAATTTTCCAACTCTCTCCCAAATATGAAAATCGTTATAATATTTTGGATTTCCACCCGTATCAAAATTACCATAAACTCTTTTTGCATAATTCATTAACTTCATACTTTCAGTTGGAGAATTATCTACAGAGTTATCCACGTAAAATTGGATTGCCATTAATTTTTTTTCTAAAAAAATATGTCTAACTATAAAGTTCTCATCAAAGTTATCGTTTGGACAAAGATCTGATGCTAAAAAATCATACTCAGCATAATCAAACATTTCTTCAGGAAGAGGGCCATATTTTCTCTCATAAAATTTTGTATATTTTTTACCTAAATCCATAATAAAATTACATTTTGCCTCGGCAGATCCGTAAATAAATATGGAGAATAATAATGTTAGAAGTAGACTTTTAATTAGTTTTTTAAATTTCATATCAATATTAAGACTAACAAATCTTTTTTTATTCGTTTCATAATTATACTTTAAATACTTAATATTTTTAAAGGGCTAAGTAGTTCATTTTAGGTGCTTAAGCCTTAAATGAACAAAATTTTTGAATTTTTATTGAGGAAGAACCATTGTGCTCTCTAAAGGCACAATTATTTTGCCATTATCATAGATACCACAACCAAATATTCTATAAGCCATTCCATCGTTTCCACTATCTGTCGCATCTTTTTTGATACTTTCTCCAGTTCCTTTAAATGGTGCTGCACCGATTTGGGTTAAGAAATATTGATATTTAAATTTTTGTAATCTGGTTCTCTCTGTATTATCTGTGCCAATGACATTGTCCGTTAAAAAAGTTCTATAATTTTCCTCATGATAAACTACATTTTTTGATGTTGAGGTTGGGTTTGTTGGCGGTGGTCCGTATACTGCTTTAAACGTTGGTCGGTCTATATCTGAAAAACTATTATAACATGCGCTAACAGAAGAGTGGGGTGGGTTTGTAACTGATGCATTGTTTGGTGGTAAATTTCTTTTAGAGATATCTCTTTTACCATCAGTTTTATAAGGACCTTTAAATTGATTTAGTAAATATTTTTCTCCCTCAAACAAAGCTGTTTCAGCTACATAAAAAGTTTGTTGGTATTCATCACTAATATTATTACTTTGGTGGTCGCTTGCAGAAATAACAATTAAAGCACCACCCATTAATGACATCGCCATTAATAAAACTAGAGATAAAACTAAAGCAAATCCTTTTTCATTTTTTCTATTCATTAATTTAATCCTATATTTCTCGCATTTGCTGTTACTGAAATTGTTTCTCTTAAATATTTATCTTGTTCTTGAATATTTCTTCCTGATGTAATGGACATAATTTTTCTAACAGTATTATCTAATTTTTTATCGGCACGATAAAATGGTTTTGAAGATCGAATAACTAATCCAATATCAACTGTTTTAACATCATATGCTAGAGCATTTGAGGGTGTTACTGTTCCTGAACTGGTACTTCCTATAATTTGACCATCTTCATTAAAAGGAACAAATACTAAATCTTGAACATAATCTAATATTTTTTCTTCAAAGTAAGTTGTATCATCCCCATCTGTTGCAGGATTTTTCCAACCATTTGCAACTGTATCCCAAACATGTTTTGATTTTACAACAGAAAATCCATCAATTGGTGTTGCTCCACCTGCAATTGTTTCATCAATGATTGTTGATGCTTTGCATTCATATGTAATTTTATATCTTGTATAACTATATCTACTTCCAGCAGGTTTAGTGCCATCATAGATTATTCCACCATAAACAATTTCTAACTTATCGCACGTTCCTTTAAATCCTGTTCCTTTTGTAATCTTAATTGGGTTGTGCGAAGTAGAAGCTGCAATATCATCGTTTACATATTTATAACCTGCCATTCGAACTTCTCTTAAAATTTGTCCAACTAAATCTCTGCCTGCTTGGCTTATTTTGGCTCTATCCGTTACTTGTTGGTAAGTATTATTTACAATAGTATATGATGTAAACATTGCAGCCATCATTAAACTTGAAATTACAACTGCAATTAAAATTTCAATTAAAGTTAAACCAGCATCTGGACTTAATTTTTTTTTCATTAATTAACTTGGAAATATAATTTCTTAGTTTTAGATCCACCTTCTAATTTTAATTCCATTTTACCCACATACACTGCATCGTGCGTTTGAGTTTTTGTAACAGGACAACCTGAATGACAAATCTTGTACATGTCTAAAGCTTTACTTTCAGTAGTTGAGTCTTTACATTTTAAAAAATCCTTAGACATTCTTGATGTCCATTTATCTGTTTTGTTCTCAACTGCATTTCCTTTAGTAAAATTAGTTTCATTCGTTGGCGTTGAAGTACCACACTGAGTATTTTTTAACTCCCATGGATTTGTTATTAAATAATCAATAAATTTAACCGCAGATCTTTCAGCATTTTTATCTGAGAATAAATCTTCAGCCACCATCCCTGCTAAATAAGTAGCTTTTGTTCGCTCTCCTGATACATCAATTGATCTAACTGAGTATTGCACCATCTGAAATACAGCAACAAAACCAATACCAATAATAGCAGTTGAGATAAGCGCTTCTAATAAAGTAATTCCTTTTTCGGCTGCTCTTTTTATTTTATTTATTTTTTTATCTACTTCGCCAATCATTTTTTGAATAATTCCATTTAAACTTTTGTATCATACCAAATCTTGAATAATTCACCAAATAAACTGGGAGCTGATCAGTTGCATCAAATGCTTTGTTTGGGGCATCACACGTTTTTTCTTTATCATAACAAATAGCTACATAGTTATTTGTTGTTTTTTTATCTAAAACTATATTTTGTTGGCTGTCCGCTAAGTTCCATTGTTTAAAATATTTTCCACCTTTAGAAAAACAAATTGCGCTACCACCACCCCCTGCTAGATGAAATAATTTTATTCCATCTAAATTATAACTAATCAATTCGTCAGCACTTGAAAATATTGTGTTTGTACAATCAATAGATGATCCAGCATTTAATAAATTAGAGAGCGCGTCTTGTTTAATTCCGTGTGCAGTAATTTTAACTTCTGCAGGAGATGTACTAGTATCTGTTTCTATAGTAACTCTTGTATAAGGATAAGATCCTCTTTCAACTTGTGTTGTTGCAGTTGTAAATACTGTTGCAATTTTTTCTGAATGCGCTCTTACTTTTCTATCTACTTGCCATTTTGTAAAGTTAGGAAATCCAATTCCTGCAACAACGCCAACGATTGCAAGAACAACCATTACCTCGATAAGTGAAATACCTTTAATGTTCTGCTTTTGCTGCGCTCGCATCTATTTTACCTGAAGTAACAAGATCCTGAATTGATTTTTCCATTGTAATCATTCCATCTCTTACCGCAGTTTGCATGATGCTTGGAATTTGGTGGATCTTTGCTTCTCGAATTAAGTTTTGAACAGGAGCAGTACATTTCATAACTTCAAACGCACCACATCTTCCTTGACCGTCTTTAGTTTTAAACAATCTTTGTGTGACCACCATTTTTAATGAAGTTGAAATTTGTGCTCTAATTTGTGCTTGTTGTTCTGGAGGAAATACGTCGATGATCCTGTTAATAGTACTTGGTGCACCACTCGTGTGCAATGTTCCAAAAACTAAGTGACCTGTTTCAGCAGCTGTTAATGCAAGAGATACTGTTTCTAAGTCCCTCATCTCTCCAACTAGAATTACATCTGGATCTTCCCTTAGAGCTGCTTTTAAAGCAGCAGCAAATGATTGGGTTTGTTTTCCAACTTCTCTATGAGAGACAATACTTTGATTGTCTGTATGAATAAATTCAACGGGGTCTTCAACTGTAATAATGTTTGCAGTTCTTGTTTTATTGATTTCATTTACAATCGCTGCAAGCGTTGTTGATTTACCTGATCCAGTTGGACCAGTAACTAAAACTAAACCTTTATGCATATCAATTATATCGTAAAGAACTTGTGGAAGGCTGAACTGTTCCATATCAGGAATTTTACTTTCAACTCTTCTACAAACACATGCTGGTCCATTAATAGTTTTATAAAAGTTAGCTCTAAATCTTAATCCACTTAAAGTAATTGCGGTATCAAGTTCATGAGTTGTTTCAAATTTTTCTAATTCACCTTCATTGCAGTTCATTGATAGTAGATCTTTTAAATCTTGAGCTGTAACAGGAGTATCTTTTTCCATTATAATTTCTCCTGTTTGTCTATAGGCTAATGGAGATCCTGCTCTTAAGTGAAAGTCTGAGATTTTTTTATTATCTTTTGCAAGTTGTTCTAATTTTTCAAACATAGATAAGTGATACTATAAAAAGCAACTTTCTAATAAAAAATTTAGCAATTTGACCCATTTTAGACAGCGATATTGGGTATATTCTCTATTTAATAAGGCAAAAAACTTAAATTCTAATATAAATAGTGTAACTTATATAAAGAATGAAAAATCCTTTAAGCAATTTATTCAAAAAAAAAGATGGAGCAGCACCAGCTGTAACACCTCCATCAACTAAAGGAAAAAAAGAAGGTTTTTTTAGCAAGTTCATAAAAAATAGATTAGGAAAATCATCTGTTAAAGGTGAAGAGATTGTAGGGGTTGACCTTACAGCAAATGAAATTCGATTAGCACAAATTTCAAGTAATAAAGCAAATCAATGGGTATTAGAAAAATTTTATTCTCATAAATTTGAAGGAATACCAGAAGGGGGAACAGTATTAGAGCACCCTGATAAAGTTGCTGATGAATTAAAACTTGCATTACAAAAATCGAAAATTGCAACTTCTAATGCTGCAATTGCAATTCCAGTAACTAGCGCAATTATAAGAGTAGTAACCAGTCCTTTAATGACTGATGAAGAATTAAATAACGCCGTTAAAACAGATTCGTTATGGGAAAACTTAGTTCAGCTTACAGATAACTTAGATGACTATTCAATATTCCATCAAGTAATTAATAGAGATGCAACTGCAAACACAATGGATATATTATTCGTTGCCTCAAAACTTGCAGACATTAACAGTTACACAGATATTATTAAAAAAGGTGGAATGAATGCGGTTATCATTGATGTAAAATGTTTTGCATTAAAATCTGCAGTCGACCAAATTAATCAAATTTCAGGTTCCATTGAAGAAAGCAACCTAACAGCTGTATTAGAGTTTGGTTTAGATGAAAACTATGTAATGATTTTATATGAAAACAATCCAATCATTACAGATATATTTATAAGAGGTCAGGATAGAAAAACTTTATTAGCCTCTGATAACCAAGAAGAGATGGAAGCTTTGGTTAGAAGATATATCACTCAGGTTAAACAAGCTGTTCAAGATTTTGAAACAAAATATGAAAAAAGAATTAGAAATTTAAAAGTAACTTCTAATTTAGAAAATGTTGAAACATATCTTGCAAGCTTTAGAAAAAATTTAGTTAACACTGGTTTTAATTTATTTGATCCTTTAGACGGCGTTAAAGTTCCAGCTCAAATAGAAGAAAGTGTTAAACTAGAAAACCGTTCATTTTTATCTACGGTTATGGGACTTGCCTTTAGAAAACTAGATGTATTTGGTTACTATAAATTTGTAACAGCGGTAAAAAATATTAACCTTCTTCCTAATCGTGACACCATGATGAAACAAAAGAGAGCAAAAGCATTTTCAAATTTTGCTTTCAAAGGAATTGTTGGAGTTGTTGCAGTTATATACATTGCGTTATTTGGTTTATCTTTTTGGCAGATATCAACTTTAAACAGTAAAATTTCAGATTACGATCAAGTTGTTCAAAATCATCAAATTAAATCTTCTGAAGTTGCAAAATTAAGTAAAGACCTTGGCCAACTTAA
>WTIW01000082.1 GCA_011526385.1 Pelagibacteraceae bacterium
GTTAATACGTACGGTCCTTTTGCCTGAGAGATTATTGGGTATTTGCTCCTTCGGCAGGTCTGATAAGCAAGGCTTTTAGCCAGCTCCTGACCATTCTCCCGTTGTGTCTAGCACTTCTGCTCAAATCACAATTAGATGTTATATCAATTTTAGAATTATTTCTATAGGTTAATTAGTGTGATCTAGTGTGGTCTTAGTGTGATCCAATAGTGGTTCCAAAATAATGAAAAGTAAATAATTAATAATTATTATATTTAAATAGCTATATATCTACTTAAAAACTTTCTCGCCAAGATTTTCTTTTTATTGTTAGTTCAGACTCAGGTTGTTCTAATACTACTAGATCTTCATCTTCTTCTGTAGTTTCTCCAGCAATATTTGCATACAATTTGGAAGGTGTAACTATTATTTTAGATAAGACACCTTCTCCAATATACAAACATCTCCTCTTAAAGCCATGATCTACTGATGAATTTAAGTTCTTATTTGCGTTAGTTAAAGCATTTAAATTATTTGCTCCACATTCATCGTTTACAGGACATATGGTGGCTTTTCCTGGTTCACATCCTCCAGGTTCATAGGTTGGAAAATAAACTCTTCCATAACTTACAGTAGGTTCGGCACTCACTTTTAAATTTTTTGGTAAGGTTATATACCAACCTTCATCTTCAGGTTTATATCGACACCACTCATCGTAATGAATGTTAGTTGCATCTCTACACTTAAATAAATCTGAACGATTGGTTGTTTGTACTTTTTGAAAATTTGGAAAATAACGATCTTTTACACCCAATAATAAATTTTCAGAATTATCTCTTGCATTTATTCTTTTATAATCTCCTGTTCCAGTGAAAAGCCACAAGTTATTTGTTTGATCTCCAATTGTTGCATCCATAGAATGGTACATGTACCTACCATTTTTATCATTTGCATCTACACTAAAGATTTGAGTACTATCATACATCTCAATGGAGTTTCCATTTCCATCTTTTTCCATATTGGTTAAATTAAATTTAGTAATTTTACCTTCAAGGTCATTTAAATATACAAGAGCACCTCTATATATTCCTCCATCTCCAACGGTATCCGGTGTAAGCACTAATGGTGTATTTGGTGCTGAATTGGTAATATTATTATTTGTAATATTGTTTAGTGGAATTACTTTATTTATTTTTCCAAGATTATCTAAGTTTACAATTGTTAAATTTGATCCTGTAGCTTCATCTGTATCATCATAACCACCGCCCATTATTGCAACGTTAATATCATCATGTAATACAGCATCACCTGCTCCACTATTTGGAATTCTGGCTATTCTTGGTGATGACCATGTTTGACCTAATTTACTATAATCATACTCACTTGGAATACTGTCATAATCATAAGATGAGATCTCTGCTCTATGATTGATAACATGAACTTTTTTATTAACTTTGTCGTTATAGATTGAGTAATAATGAATAGGTCTATCTGGTACAGTAACATCTAATACTGAAAATCCTGCTCCACCTCTTCCATATGGTGCCATTAAAATTGTACGCCATTCTTTTGCTCCACCTACACTTAAAGGACTTTGTATAAATAAATTACTTACAACTGGAGATCCATCAACTCCATATATCGCATTTGAGCCGCCCTCTTTATCTGTGTTTAAGTCTGTGTTGATCATTGTTGGTAAATTTCCAGCTAATAAAGGCGGTACAAAACCCCATAGTTCTTGCCCAGTATTTGCATCAAAGGCATGTAATATTCCATCGTTAGCACCTACATATAATACTTTTTTTCTATTAGAGTTTGCTTTTGCAAAAGCATTATAATTTTTTAAAGTTTTGAAATATGCATTAGTATTTTTAGATAATGAAGACGGTGCTTGGCTTGGAGCGCCAACTACAACCATTTCAGAGTGGTAGATATCTCCTAATGGATTTTCTCTTTTTTCAAATAAATCACAATCTGCATCGTAATCAAAATAATCTGCACCTCTTATAAAATTAATTAAACCTTTTATATCATCTGAGTTGCCATCCATAACCCCTGAAGCTGATTTACATCTTTGAGTATTTAATGATCCTGCTGTTTGACTGTGATAATCTGCAACTTTATTTCCAGTTAATTCAAATAAGGTATTTATTTGAAGTGAATTACTATCATTGAAATTATTGTAATTTCCTTGATAAGAAGTACCAGGAATTTCACTCCATAACTTTCTGCTATCAGGATTAAGCATCAATTTAGATGCTTCCCAATTTGGTTTAGCATTTTTATCAATTTTACCATCCGCTGTTAGCTTTCTACTTATTAATTCACCCTGCCATTGTTGTTTGCCAACAAATTTAAGTTTAGCTTGATAAGCAGAATTTTTATCTTTTGTTTCATTTATTACTGATGGAGCAGAGAAAGATACTTGTTTAGCATCTTCTATAATTGTTAACATTAAGCTTTGAAAGGCGCTCTGTAACTGAGTTGTACCTTGAACATAAATTCCTTTTTCAGTTCCAGACTCTCTTGCTAACTTATCAATAAACTTTCTATGTTCTGATCCAAAGGCATTAAATTTTCTA
The DNA here is from genome assembly GCA_011526385.1 of Pelagibacteraceae bacterium. Taxonomy (GTDB): domain Bacteria; phylum Pseudomonadota; class Alphaproteobacteria; order Pelagibacterales; family Pelagibacteraceae; genus Pelagibacter. The sequence goes on from WTIW01000082.1 coordinate 2,562, forward strand.
TACTCTTTAAGATTGTGGTCATAACTTGTACTTGTAATTGTATTTTCTGGCGGTAAGTCTCCATATACAAAAACATATGATTTTATGTTTTCATTCTTAAACAAAGTTTGTGGAGATTTACCATTGTGTGTATATAAACTTGTTTCACCTATACCGCCACCCCCAGGTGTTAAATAAACAACATAAGTCGAAGCGCAAGGTGTGTTAGGATCTCTTGGAGAGAGAGTGGGATGTTTTAAATAATCAGAAGCAAGATATGGTCCGTAAAAGGGATATTGGCTTTCTTCTGTCCAGGTTTGAATTCGATTAAAAAATGGAATTCCTAAAAATCCTGTTCCTGATAAAGGATCGTGATAATCATAATTTGTTGGATCTGGATCTACTTTATAATTAATTTGTTCTTCAAAATACTTTTTAATCTGATCTGCCCCTTTATCATGTATTCTTACTTTAAGACATGAATAATTAGTACAAGGTTCTGCATAACCAGTTGTTAAATCTCCCCTCCAGTTTTTAAAATGTGAATCTCTCTTTTCATCATTAATCCAATTAGGCGGTTTAGAATACCAATTTGGTTTTCCGGTGTTTGGATCGTACATTTTATTTTCGCTATTTCTAGAATGAACTCCTAAACCAAAATTAATTTGACCTGTTATAGATGGATCTGACAAAACGGGTATCATTGCCTCTAGCGCGGCACTCTCTTGATCTTTGTTATTTACCCCTGATGTATCAGTTCCTCCAAAAACTCTTTTAAAAGCTAAAGTATTAGTATCAATTACAAAAGCACTAAATCCAACATTAGTAGCGCCCCGCCCTATTGATGTTAAATACATTTCATTTTTATTTTCGTTAATACCTAAGATTTTAAGTAGTGGCACACCTAACACAAGGTTCTGCTCAACCCTAAATCCAAGATTTTTACCTGGGTTATGTAAATCACCCCATCCACCTTTAAACATAACTTTTTTTGAAGAAACTATTCGCGAATAATCATCATTAAAGGTTACTTTGTAAACAAAGCTTCTATAAGGATCTTTTGGAATAGGCATGTTTTTATTAATAATCGCTCTTTTTGCATAACCACCAGCTGTAAAGAAAAAAGTCTTCGGATCAGTTGGATGTTCTGTTATTGAGCCATGATTTACCTGCCAGTTTTTCCAATCATCTTTACCTGAAAAAGATGTCCATCCACTTCCATAAGGTTTTTCAGCGTTGTGTAAGTCAACAGGTGTAGAAACTATATCCCAAGAACCTTTTTCGATACATCCATTGTCCTCTAACTTGAGTTTTTTTATAACAAATGAATTCATATGTCCTTTATTAGGTACAAAAGACGTGCCCCATAAATATTTTCCATCATTTGAAAACTGATGACCAGAACCATTCCAATATGTTAAATGAGCAATTCCTCCATTGATATGATCATATTTTGGGTCTCTGCTATGTGATTGAGTGGGCCAACCTATTCCATCTGTTGTATAAGGTCGATTTCTATTCCAAAATTCTTTCTCTGCATCAGTCCACTTATTATCCTTCAACTCTTGAAAGGATGGACACACAGTCTCCTGAACATCTGTTATTTTTCCATTATAATTTTTGAAATCAAAAATTAAATTTTTTCTGTTTAAATAATTAAAGCCACTACCACTATCATAAAATGTAGTGAACCAACCATTCATTCTAATTCTTCCATTTTTAAAATCTATGTACTTATTAAGACTATTGACACCAGGATCTGAAAATACTAAGTCATTTTTTCTACAATTATTTCCCGTCTTACCTCTTAACACGCAAGAAAAAGCGTATGGATGCCGGCCTTGATTTCCATAGAAGTCTGTGATTGGTGTCATTTTTCCAGTATTTAAATCAAATTCACATAAACTATCCCTTGATATTGCAAACAATCTAGTTTTGTTGTTTTTGGTTTTTACTTTATAAATTCTAAATTCTTGTGATCTATCCTGCCAATATCCAACACAAATAGGTTCTCCATCGCGCCAAGTATATGGATCTAAAGCTCTAAACATCTCCCTTGGACTCGCATAACTTTCATTTTTAAACATATCAAAACTACTATACTGTCCATCATAGGCCCAATTTTTGTCTAACGTGCACTCATCTCCTATTTTGTGTTTAGTAATTCCTCTAAAGCCTTTCCATATATGTTGAGGATATTTAAATTTTTCTCTTATGGTATTTACACCGTCTCTATTAGAATAATTGTATTCCCAACTATCATCTGGAAATCCGTGTGATTGACTGGACATAAAAACGTGGTCATTATGAAACACAATATCTGCTCCCCTATTATAGGAACCATGATTAAAAAGTATACTACAAGCATGCTCTCTTCTACCTCCATTCATATATGACTCATTTCTTTCTTGGTCCCAATGTCGTCCATCTGCTAACATTAATAAAACATTTATTTTAGAAGCATCTGCTGATGAAATGGTTCCTGGAGGTGGGCTTTTTGAATTTGCGTTACTTGTAAATATTAAAGATATGAAAAATAATTTTAATACAAAAAATTTTATTTTTTTTCGCATGTCTTATTTCTAATTTTTTTAAAAAATTATTCATTTTTTACACTGCTCAGAATGGGTAAAATACATATCAAGAAATTAATACTTACCGTTCATATTGATCTAAATGATTCAACAAACTAAAAAGCTTGTAAAACTTAGACTATTCAATGATTTACTGAGAGTTTTGGTCCTTCGGCGAGAACTTAATCTCTTTCAAGAGTTAATACGTACGGTCCTTTTGCCTGAGAGATTATTAGGTATTTGCTCTTTTGGCACTACAGTAAAGTAGTCTCTCCCGTTTAAGTATACATTCTATACTTGCTTATAAGTTACCATACTAATTAATTATTACAAATAGATTACTTTGACTTGTAGTAATATAGAATAGCAATTTCACATGAATTTAAGTCGCGGAAATATTTTCAAGCCTTATTATTTTTTAATACCAGCATTATTTCTCATTACTTTTAGTGGAATCATTCCTATGGGAATGGTTGTTTACTATTCCTTACACGACTCATTTCCGGGTGGTGATTTTATATGGGTTGGTTTTCATTGGTTTAAACAACTTTTTTCATCATCTGATTTTACATTTTCCTTAATGCGAAGTTTACTATTTTCTTTTCTAGCATTAATGATTCAAATTCCACTTGGTATATTTATTGCAAAAAAAATTCCAAAAGCTGGAATGTTGGCAAATATAATAATTGTATTAATTGTTATACCTTTGTTGATACCAAAAATAGTTATTGGTCACATTTGGAGCTTTCTTACAATTCCTCAAATTGGTTTATTAGATTACTTTGCAAATTTAATTCGAATACCTTTAGAATTAAATACAAATATTTCACAAGTTTGGTTTGTAATTTTATTAATGGATACTTGGCATTGGACAAGTCTTGTTGTCTTATTATGCTATGCAGGTCTAAAAGCTATCCCAATTCAATATTACCACGCAGCTAATATAGACGGTGCAAGTCCATTTTTTGTTTTTTTAAAAATTGAATTACCAAAATTAAAAAAAGTTTTACTCATTGCAGTTTTATTAAGATTTATGGATAGTTTTATTATCTATACAGAAACTTATGTACTAACTAGAGGTGGCCCATATTTATCAACTACTTTCCTTTCACATGATTTGGTTCAAACAGCAACAATTCAATTTGATTTAGGTGAAGGAGGCGCAATGGCTGTTATTTATTCTCTAATAGTAATTTTAACATCCTATATTTTTTACAAAGTAATATCGATAAAAGAATGACAGAAAATAAAAAGACATTTCCAGTTACACCAATAATTTATACTTTTTTTATTCTTATTCCTATTTACTGGATGGCAACAATTAGTTTTAAATCAAGACAAGAACTTGGTTCAGGTTTATCCTTTTTTCCAAAAGAACCTACATTAAATAATTATGGATTAATATTTAGCGATAGTGCTTGGTATTTAGGTTATCTGAATGCAACATTTTATGTTCTGATCAATGTAGCTTTATGTTTATTAATCGCTCTTCCAGCGGCATATGCATTTTCAAGATATCGTTTTTATGGAAAAGAATTTTTTTTCTTTGGTTTTCTAACATTTAGAATGATGGCTCCTGCAATTATGCTGATACCAATGGTAGAAATTTTTTCTTACCTTGGTTTAATTGATACTTATTTTGCGGTAGCCCTTGCTCATACATACTTTAATTTACCTATTGCTATTTGGATTTTAGAAGGTTTTATTTCTGGAATTCCAAAGGACATGGATAATCAGGCTAAAATTGATGGATATACATACTTTCAATACTTTAAAAAAATATTAATTCCACAGATTGCACCGGGAATAGGAGTAACTGCATTTTTTTGCTTCTTGTTTTCTTGGACTGAAGTTCTTTTAGCAAATGCTTTAACTGTTATTGATGCAAAACCTATAAATGCAATAATGACAAGAGTTGCGAGTGTATTTTCATCTAATATTCCAATCTTATCTGCGGCTGGTCTTTTAACAATAATACCAGGTATTATCTTTGTTATATTTTTAAGAAAGTATTTAGTTAAAGGTTTTTCTCTTGGGCGTATCGACTAAATTGTTAAGCTTTTTTAACAAATAATAGAGACATAAATTGAAGAAGAACTGCAAATATTACAACTGATCCACCAATTAGAACTATGTATGGAGGATTTTCATTTACAAACATCCATGCCCAAAGAGGCCCAAGTACAGCCTCTGTTAACATAATAATTCCAACAAATGCTGAAGGAGTAGATCTTGCTCCAACTGTAATAAATATAAATCCAAATCCTAATTGAAAAAATCCTGCAAGAAATCCTAGAAATATATCATGACTTGAAATTGCTATCGTTGGAGACATTGAATAACCAATAATCATAGCAAATATTCCAGCAACCAATTGCAACGGAACCATATCTACATCTGGATATTTTCTTACAACTAAAATCAAAATTGCAAATGAAATTGGCATTATAAATGCAGCAATATTTCCAACCATTTGACCTGGAGACAAAGAATTACCAACCATCATGATTATTCCTGCAATTGCTAAAATTATCGAAGCTAAAGTAATTTTAGAAATTTTTTCCTTTAAAAAAATATACCCAAATATTGCAAGGAATATAGTTTGGGTTTGGATGATAAAATTAGTATTTGCAACTGTTGTATTATACATCGCAAAAACATAACCACAAAAACCACTAGATAAAACTATTCCACCAAATAATCCAGGAACTCCAGATTTAAACAGTGCACTAAAAATTTTCTGTTTATATGAGATGATTAAAAAACACAGTATCACTATTATGAAGAAGAAAGATCTCCAAAATAATATTTGCCATAAGGTTGATCCCTCAAATGATTTAACAATCATCCCTCCAAAGCTTAAACTGCAAGCACCTAAAAAAACTAATAAAGGTCCAGGGATTTTAGAGATTATATTCATGTAATTTTTGATAACAGAGTGTTTGTTTCCATTTCATATAACTTAAAAATAGTTTCTGCATCACTTAAGTTTACCTCTTTAAATTTAATTTTTGATCCTGGAGGTAATTGAGCTAATTTATCAAAATCAGCACTTATAACAGTTGCAATTTTTGGATAACCACCAATTGTTCCATGATCTGAAAGCATGATTATAGGATTGCCATCAGCTGGCACTTGTATGACACCTTTAACAAGACCCTCCGATTTTATATTCGTATTAACTATATTCTCTAATTTTTTTCCCTCTAATCTCATTCCCATTCGATCAGAAAGTTTAGTGACATAAAACTCCTCGCTAAAAAAATTTTGTTGAGCTTCTTTTGAAAAATAATCAAAATTAGTTCCTCTGATAACTCTTATATTTTCTATTCTTGTATTTATGTAATTGATGGATCTTTTTGTAATCTCTTTAATATCTAAAACATGAAGTTTTTGACTGTTTTCCAATTTTTTTCCATTATTTGCTCCAATATTTGCTTTTGTATTGGTTGAGCAACTTTTCCATTGGTAATCTATTTGAAACTTAGCTGTAACTGAGAAATAACCATAAACTGATTTATTGGTAGAAATTAAATCAATTTCATCATTATTTTCTATAGTAATACTCTCATAGCACTTACCCTCTGTTTCAATATTTTTTCTAATCAATTTAAAATTAACATCGCCAGTAACTGCAATACTTATTGGTTCACCGTAATAAATTAATTTGGGTCCTTGATAGGCAAATTCTAAAGCTGGATGATTGATATCATTATTAAGTATTTTATTAACTAACTTGTAGTTTCGTTTATCTATTGCTCCACTTGCTGGAATTCCAATATGATTAAGGTTTTTTCGACCATTATCTTGGAACGTGGTATTAATACCAGCTCTTATTACTTCAAAATAATTCTCACTCATTAAAATTTCTATACTCCTCAATATTTATTTCTTTAAATCTCACAGTGTCCCCTGGATTAATTAAATTAGGCGCATCTTCATTTGATGTATCAAATACCTTTAAAGGAGTATTGCCAATAATATTCCATCCCCCCGGACTTTCAAAAGTATAGATATTACAAAACTGTTCGGTTAGACCAATTGATCCTTTTGGAACTTTAACTCTAGGTGTTTCTAATCTTTTTGCCTGTAAGTTTTTTTCAAGATCGCCAAAAAATGGCATGCCTGCAATAAATCCAGTCATGTAGCAAAAATATTCTTTTGAAAAAAATGTTTCTAAAATTTCTTTTGCAGATTTATTAAGTTTATTTTCTAATCTATTGAGATCTAATGCAAATTCTTTATCACAACATATTGGGATCTCAATTTTTTTCTCTGATGTAGACGATATTTCTTTAATGTCTAAATTTTCAACAATTTGTTTTACTTTTTTAAAATTAGTAACTGTTAAATCAAAAGATATGATTAATTTATTATAAGATGGTGTTAAATTTATAATTCCTTCAAAATTTTGTTCTTTTAAATTTTTAAAATACTTTATTACTTTTGAATTTACCTCTTTGTTTACTTCTTTACCAAAATCACAGTAAACAGCTGCGTCACCAAGATTTGATATATTTTTTATCATGCCATGTTATACTTCAATCTATTGGGCTATGGAAATTAATATAAATTGCGATTTAGGAGAAAAATCTAAGCATCATTCAAATAAACATGATCCTGATTTACTTGAAATAGTGAATTCAGCTAATGTTGCATGTGGTTATCATGCCGGTGATGAAGAAACCATGAATGATGTTGTTAAAATATCAAAAAAAAATGGTGTAAGCATTGGTGCTCATCCATCTTTTAATGATCCTGAAAATTTTGGCAGAGAAAGAATGAATTTATCCTCCTCAGAAATAAGAAAATTAATTATCGACCAATATGAAATATTACAAAAAATTGCTTCAAATTATGGAGAAAATGTAAGCCATATAAAACCACATGGTGCGTTAAATAATATGGCATGTGAGGATATTGAATTAGCTACAACACTTGCAAAGGCTATTCATGAAATAAGTAAGGATATTATTTATCTTGTGCCTACAGGATCTAAAATGGAAGAGGCAGCAAAAAAACTTAATATGAAAATAGCTTGTGAAATCTTTGCGGATAGAAACTATGAAGATGATGGCAATCTTGTATCACGAAAGAAACCTCACGCATTAATTACAGATCCTGAGGAAGCAAAAAAACACGTATTAAGTATGGTTAAAAATCAGTCTCTTAATTGTCACAGTGGAAAGCAGATACCTTGTGAAATCGACTCTGTATGCATACATGGAGATAATGAAAGTTCATTGGCAACTGCAAGGTCTATAAGACTAAATTTAATTGAAA
>WTIW01000119.1 GCA_011526385.1 Pelagibacteraceae bacterium
TTATTAGACCAAAGGGATCTGATTATAAAAAAGGAAATAAAATAATTAAAAAAGGAGAGTTAATTAATCCTGCCCACATTTTATCTTTAAAAACTTTAGGAATTGAAAAGGTTTTAGTTAAAAAGAAAGTTAATATTGTCTTTTATCCATCAGGAAACGAATTATCAGATAATAAAAAAATTCCTTTATGGAAAATTAGAAATTCAAATACAATTTATTTAAATTCTTTAATCAAAAATTTACCTGTGAATTTTAAAGTTCAAAAAATTATAAGAGATAAAGATCAAAAATTATTTAAAAACCAAATATCAAAGCAATTAAAATCTAATACAGATATTGTTATTACATCAGGCGCTGTTTCTAAGGGTAAATTTGACTTTATTCCAAGTGTAATTAATCAATTTAAACTTAAAAATCATTTTAAAGGGGTGGCTATTAGACCAGGAAAACCAGTGATGTTTGCAAAATTTAATAACAATAAATGCTTTTTTGGTTTACCAGGAAATCCAATTTCATCTGTTGCTTGTTTTAGATTTTTTGTAATTCCATTACTTTTTAAATCTCTAGGTTTAAAAATAGAAAAACCAATATATGCAAAATTAAAAAATAAATTTTCAAAGAAGAAAAAGTTTACAAGATTTATTAAAGGAAAATTAACTTTTGATAAATTAGGTACTGCTCAATTTGAGGTTTTCAAAGGTCAAGAGAGTTATAAAATTGAACCTTTTGTAAAATCTAACGCTTGGGGTGTATTTAAAGATGGAATTTCCTCATTTAATAAAGGAAATTTAATTGAGTGTTACTCAGCCTCTGGCTTAAATGAATTTTTGATTAACTAATCGTATTTTCTTGTCTCAGATTTAAAATAATATTAGAAATTCGGGATGCCTGATCTAAAAAATCCAAAAGTTGCGATCCCAATAGTCCTTTTTGCAGGTCTTTTGTGGTCTTTTGGGCCTTATGTTGTAAGGCATATTGATCAGCCACAACTTATTCCTTGGCAGTATTTATTTACAAGAGGAATAGTTATTTTCATTCTGCTTAATCTTTATCTTTATTTTGAAGAAGGATTAGATTTTTACAAAAATTATTTAAACATTGGTATTTCAGGGGCAATTGGTGGTATTGGCCTTGGAACTGCGATGATGACTTTTATTTGGTCTATCACAAATACCAGTGCAGCAATTACTTTATTATGTTTAGCAGCAATGCCATTTATGACTGCATTACTTGGCTTTTTATTTTTAAAAGAAAAAATTTCAATTACAGTTTGGGTTGCAATATTAGTTGCAGCTTTTGGAATTGTTGTAATGGCCTTTGAGGCAACTGGTTCAAACTCTCTTCCAGGGTTGATATTTGGCTTAGCATCAGCATTAGGATTTTCAATTTTTTCTGTAAGTTTACGTTGGCGGAAAGAAACACCTAAATTTACAACTGTTGCAATTGCAGGATTGTTTTGTTGTTTATTTTCAACTGTAATGATTATAATTAATGATACTAGCTTTTTATCATCTAGTAAAAACGAAGCTTTGTTTGCAACACATGGAACTTTAGTGTGTGCAGGTTTAATTTTATATTCAATTGGATCAAAAAATATTCCTGCAGCTGATTTAACATTGCTATCTTTAACAGAAGTTATTGGTGGAATTTTTTGGGTGTGGTTGCCTTGGCTTGGAATTAATGAAGTACCAGGAACAAATACAATTATTGGAGGCTTCTTTATATTCCTTGCAATTTTCTATTACAGCATGATCATGCAATCAAATAGACGTTTTATTGGATTAAACTAAATTTTATGGAAAGACCTGATTTTTTCGAATTAAAGAATGGTGAAAAAGTAAAACTTCCTTTTTCAGATAAAGAATATCAAAACAGAGTATCAAGTTTAAGAAAAGTAATGTCTGATAATGACATGGATATGGTGATCTTAACATCCATGCATAACGTTGCTTATTATACTGGATTTATTTATTGTTCATTTGGAAGACCTTATGGATGTGTTGTTACACAACAAAAAATAGTAACAATTTCAGCAAATATTGATGCAAGTCAGCCTTGGAGAAGATCTCACTGTGATAACGTTATTTATACAGACTGGAGAAGAGATAATTTTTTAAGAGCAATTGTTTCAATTATTGGAAGAGATGATCCACCAAAATCAATTGGAATAGAAAATGATCATGTAACATTAGATATTAAAGACAAATTAAATTCTATTTTTAGTACTGCAATATTTAAAGATGTTTCAAAACATTTGATGAAATTAAGAATGATTAAATCAGATGAAGAAATAGAAATAATTAAAAATGGTGCAAGAATTGCTGATTTAGGTGCAGAAGAAATTGTAAAACATATAAAACCGGGTCAAACAGAATTAGAAATTGCAATTGCTGGACGTGATCGAATGGAAAGAGAAATTGCAAAAACTTATCCTGGTGCTGAATACATGGATACTTGGGTTTGGTTTCAATCTGGAATTAATACTGATGGAGCGCACAATCCAAAAACAAATAGAGCATTACAAAATGGAGATATTTTATCTTTAAATACTT
>WTIW01000010.1 GCA_011526385.1 Pelagibacteraceae bacterium
AGTATTATTTTAGAGACAATAATTCTTATGAGACAAAATTTTGATTTTAAAAAAGCTTTTCATACTGCAATTGGAATGAGTTTTATTTCAATGATAAGTATGGAAGTTGCAATGAACTTAACAGACTATCTTTTAACTGGCGGTGCAATATTAACTTGGTGGATTGTACCAATTATGCTTGCTGTTGGATTTGTTACTCCTTGGCCATATAATTATTGGAGACTAAAGAAGTTCAATCAAGCTTGTCATTAAATTTAAGATGAAAGAATATAAAATTGCATCTATCGCTGGCGATGGAATTGGTCAAGAAGTAGTTCCTGAAGCACATAAGGTTTTAAAAAAAGTTGCAGAAGAACATCAATTTAAATTAAGCATAGATGATTTTGATTTTGCTTCATGTGACTACTATGAAAAACATGGAAAAATGTTGCCCGATGATTGGAAAGATAAAATTGGAAAACATGATGCTATATTTTTTGGTGCAGTCGGAATGCCGGACAGATATCCAGATCATATTACACTTTGGGGATCTTTATTGCAGTTTAGAAGAGAATTTGATCAATACATTAATCTTAGACCAGTAAAATTATTTCCAGGAATAAATCCTCCTCTAGCAAATAAAAAACCTGGCGATATTGATATGATCATAGTTCGTGAAAACACCGAAGGAGAATATTCTTCTGTTGGCGGAAGAATGTACAAAGGTACTGATAGAGAGATTGTTATTCAAGAAACAATCATGTCCAAACACGGCATAGATAGAGTACAAAAATTTGCATTTGAACTTGCAAAATCAAGGAAAAGAAAAAAATTAACAAATGCAACTAAATCAAATGGTATTTCTATTACCATGCCTTATTGGGATGAAAGATTTTATGAAAATAAGAAAAATTATACCGATGTTGAAACAGATCAATTTCATATAGATATTTTGGTTGCAAGATTTGTTTTAAATCCTGAATGGTTTGATGTTGTAGTTGCATCCAATTTATTTGGAGATATTTTATCTGATCTTGGTCCAGCATGTACTGGAACTATTGGAATTGCTCCGTCTGGAAATATAAATCCAGAAAATAAATTTCCTTCATTATTTGAACCTGTTCATGGTTCAGCTCCAGATATAGCTGGAAAAGGAATTGCAAATCCCATTGGACAAATTTGGTCGGGCGCAATGATGTTGGATTATTTAGGAGAAAAGGAAGCGGCAAATAGAATTGTATCTTCAATTGAAAAAACCTTAAGCATTCAAGAAAATAGAACAAAAGATTTAAATGGCAGCTCAAGCACTAAAGAATGTGCACAACGAGTACTTGAAAACATCTAAATTCTTGTAATAATCTTTTTAACAATTATATGTCTCTCTACTTTATGGAAGACAATCAAATCATTATTAAAGATTTATCAAAAGTTTATAACAACGGATTTAATGCTTTAAAAAATGTAAATCTTGATATTAAAAAAGGTGAGATTCTTGCAATGCTTGGTCCTAATGGAGCGGGCAAAACAACTTTGATAAGTATTATTTGTGGAATTGTAACTCCAACATCTGGAAAAGTTACTGTTGATAATTTTGATATTATAGATCAATACCGTGAGACAAGATCAAGAATAGGATTAGTTCCTCAAGAATTAACATTAGAACAATTTGAAACAGTTTTTAATAATGTTTCTTACTCTAGAGGATTGTATGGAAAAGCTCCTGATCCAAAACATATTGAAAAAGTTTTAAAAGATTTAAGCTTGTGGGATAAAAAAGATTTAAGATTAAGACAATTGTCTGGTGGTATGAAGAGACGTGTTTTAATTGCAAAAGCACTTTCGCACGAACCTTCAATTTTGTTTTTGGATGAACCAACTGCAGGTGTTGATGTTGAATTAAGACAAGATATGTGGAAGGTTGTTGAAAAGTTAAGACAGACTGGTGTTACAATTATTTTGACTACTCATTATATCGAGGAAGCAGAAGCTATAGCAGATCGGGTTGCAGTAATTAACCAGGGTGAGATTATTGTTGTTGAAGATAAAAAAGAATTATTGAAAAAAATGGGGCACAAAACATTAACTATAGAACTACAAGATAAAATTACGTCTATTCCTCAACAACTTTCTAAATATGATTTAGTTACCACAAATGATAAAATGTCTTTAATTTATACTTATAATGTTCAATCTGATAGGACAGGTATCACCAATCTACTTCAAGATTTAAGAGATGCGGGATTGAAGATGAAAGATTTAAAAACTGAACAAAGCACTCTAGAGAAAATATTTGTAACTTTAGTAAAGGAAAACAATGAAGCTTAACTTTTATGCATTAAGAGCAATGTATCTACATGAAATGGATAGGTTTAGAAGAACTCTAACTCAATCTTTACTATCTCCTGTTTTATCTACTTCTCTTTATTTTATAGTTTTTGGATCAGTAATTGGTGACTATGTTCAAAATATTGATGGAATAAGTTATGGATCATACATTGTCCCTGGTTTATTGATGTTAACGTTATTAACCCAATCTATCAGTAACACATCCTTTGGAATATTTTTTCCAAAATTTAATGGAACAATTTATGAAATTCTAGCGGCTCCTGTTTCAACATTAGAAGTAGTACTTGCTTTTGTTGGGGCTGGTGCAACAAAAACTTTAATGGTTGGAGTTGTGATATTTATAACTTCTTTATTTTTTGTAGATGTAACAGTTAAATATCCATTACTTATGATATTTTTGCTTGTACTTGTTGCATTTACTTTTGCTTTATTTGGTTTTTTAATTGGACTTATGAGTTCAAACTTTGAGCAGATGTCAATTATTCCAACACTTGTAATTACACCAATGGTATTTTTAGGTGGAAGTTTATATTCGCTAGATATGTTGCCTCCTTTTTGGCAAACAGTTACTTATTTTAATCCTGTTGTTTACTTAATAAATGGAATGAGATTTTCTTTTTATGGAGTTTCTGATTTTAATATATGGATAAGTATTACATGCATGGTTGTTTTTCTTATAGCCTGTGTAACGGTAGTTTCTGTGTTATTAAAAAAAGGGTATAATATAAAACAATAATTAAATTGAATTTAGAACAAATAGTTCCAGCAATATCTTTAATAGCAGTTTTAATACTAGTCTTACCTGCATTTCTTAAAACAAACTCAAAACTTAAGCAGTTTTTAACCAATCTGTCTATTTGGTCTATAATTGTTTTAATAGTAGTCTTAATTACTTATTTAGTTTTTTAATTTAACTTGAAGCTATCTTTTTTTTGGGATCAAAGAATGGTTTTTCTACAACAGAACAATTAATTACATTTTCATCTATTTTAACTTTTAATTTTTGTCCTAAGTTTGAATGATCGACATCAATCATTGCAAGAGCAATATTTTTTTTTAATCTTGGGGAGTAAACAGCAGAGGTAATTTTACCAATATTTTTTTGATCATTTAAAACTGGCCAGAAAGTCGTATTAGGACCAGATAAGGGCTCACAATCTATTTCAATACCAACTTGCTTTCTTTTAATTCCATCTTGTTTTATTTTTTTCAATGCATCTTTTCCAATAAAATTTATTTCACTTTCTAAATTTACCAATCTATCAAGACCCAATTCAAATGGATTTGTATTTATATCAGCATCTGCATGATAAGATAGCATTCCACCTTCAATTCTTCTTATTGATGAGGTATGTCCCGGTTTCAAACCATGTTCTTTACCAGCTTCCATAATTTTTTCATATAAATCATCACCTTTAGTTCCATCTCTTAAATATAATTCATATCCAAGCTCACTAGACCAACCTGTTCTTGAGACAATTAAAGGGATCCCGTCTAAATTAAACTCTTTAAGCCAATAATATTTTAAATCTTTAATGCTATCGCCAAAAAGCTTAACCATTATTTCACCCGAAGTCGGTCCTTGTAGTTGTAATGGTGAAACATCTGGTTCTGATATTTTTACATTTAATCCAGAATTAACAGCAACACCTTGAGCCCAAAATAATACATCACTATCTGCTAAAGAAAGCCAAAAATGGTTTTCACCTAACCTTAATAAAACTGGATCATTTAAGATTCCACCTTCATTATTGACTATTAAAACATACTTACATTGACCAATTGAGAGTTTTGACAAATCTCTAGGAGTTAATAACTGTATAAATTTGTAGGCATCTGGCCCAGTAATTTCCACCTGCCTTTCAACAGCAACATCACACAAAATTGATTTTTCAATTAAATTCCAAAAATTTTGTTCTGGACTTCCAAAATCTCTTGGAATGTACATGTGATTATAAACTGAAAAACCTTTTGCACCCCATCTTACAGTTGCATTAAAATAAGGAGACTTTCTAATTTGCGTTCCAAAACCAAAGTTTTTGTTAGACATCATGATTGCTTAACAGATAAGAAATTTTATGCAAAGAAATTCAATTAAAAGACAATTTATATAATTTAAAAAACATAATTCTTGGTTTAATCTAAAATATGCTTAAAATTATAATTCCAGTTATTTTACTTCTTTTAATTATTTTCTTTTGGAAAAAAATTGAGGAATTTTTTTATAATAAGTTCAAAATTAAGCTTAATTACATTGTTGTCGCTTTAGCAATTATAGTCTTGGCAATTCTTGGATTGCTACTATATGACTAAATATGACCAATCCATTACAATTCGAATGTATTGAAACTGAGGGTATTATTACTTTTAAAAACAGTAATACTACACTTGGATTTACTAGATTTAATGAGCTAGGTGAGGTGGAGTATATATTTGTGAACCCTATGTTTAGAAGAAAAGGATTAGCAAAAAAATTACTTAAAATGGTAAAAGATAAAACTGGCAAAAAACCAACTCCTCAAGAACCAATTAGTCCTCTAGGAAAAAAATTATTTCAACTTCAGTAACCCTGAATGGAAATAAATTTATTATTTTTTTTTACAGTTATTCCTGCAATAATTTTATACGGAATTGCAAAATCTGGTTTAGGTGGCTCTATGACATTAATTTCCGTTCCTTTAATGACGATTGTAATGCCTTTAAATCAAGCTTTAGGAATTATCTTACCAATTTTAATATTTTCAGATTTTATAGCAGTTTATAAATACAGAAAAGAATTTGATCTTGGGACTTTAAAGTTAATGGTTCCATTTGCTGCTATCGGTATAGTTATAGGATCATTCACTTTCTCATATTTCTCAGAAGAATTATTAAAATTTTTGATTGCAGTAATGGGGTTTCTATTTGCAGGGCATTATTTCTTTTTTAAAAAAGATAAAGAGAAAAAATCAGAAAAAAATCATTTTAAAGGTGGAATTTGTTCAACCATAGCAGGATTTACAAGTTTTTGTGTTCATGCAGGAGGCACTCCGGTTAGTCTTTATTTGCTTCCATTAAGAATGAAAAAAGAAATTTATGTTGGAACAAGAATAATTTTTTTTACTTTTGTAAACTTGATTAAACTTCCGCTTTACATAAATTTATCTATGACAAATTTAGTTTCCTTTAAACAATCAGTCATTTTATTTCCAGTTGCATTGGTTGGAATATTAATTGGATATAGATTATTAAAAATCATTGAGGAAAAATTATTTTACAACATATTGTATGCTTTAATATTTATAAGCAGCACTAAATTACTTTATGATTTTTTAATTTAAGTCTTCCATTAAAGATTTAATTATATATAAAGAGTGAATAGGGGTGTCCAATAGGGCTGAGAAATACTCTTTGAACCTGTCCGGTAATTCAGAAAGGGAGAAAAATGGAAAATTTAAATTTATTAAGTCAACAGACAGCAATCTTATTAATCCTTGGAATATCAATAATTTTTGTAATTATTGGAACTGTATATTCAAATCAATTCAAAGGCTTAAATAACTATTTATTAGCCAATAGATCAGTTGGAACTTTTTCACTAACTACAAGTTTGGTTGCATCTGCTCTTGGTGCTTGGATTTTATTTGGTCCAGCATCTGCAGCAACATGGGGTGGAATAGGAGCTGTAATTGGATATTCATTAGGAACAGCATTTCCATTATTTATTTTAATTTATCTTGGAACAACATTTAGAGAAAAATATCCAAAAGGAAAAACTTTAATAGAAGTTATTAGATTAAAGTATGGACCAAATTTATTTAAACTAATTTTGGTTTTATCTATTTTTTACATGACCATCTTTCTAATTGCCGAGGTAACCGCGGTTTCAATGTTAATCAAATATATATCAGGAACAGAACTTTGGATAACAGCATTAATTATTATTGTTAGCTCATTAGTTTATACATTGTATGGGGGTTTAAGAGCCTCTATTTTTACAGATAATATTCAATTTATTTTTTTTGTTGTTTTATTGTTAATTGCATTTTCTTATTTAATTAATTTTAATGCTAATGAATTCAGTTTTGATTTTATTAAAGAAAAACAAGCCCACCTCCTAAGCTCAAGTTATTTACCAAATTTTACTGCTGGACTAACTTTCTTTATTGCTGTTGCTGCTACAAATTTATTTCATCAAGGAAATTGGCAAAGAGTTTATGCTGCAAAAAATAATAAAGTTTTAAAAAACAGCTTAATAATTTCTTTTTTAATTATAATTCCAATTGTTTTCTTTATGGGATTTTCTGGACTAGTTGCTGTTTCAGCCGATACTGTTTCAGTACCAGATCTTGCGTTCTTTCAATTATTATTAAAAGATCAATATGTAACTATTTCAGTAATTATTATATTTTTAGCTATATCTTTAACTGTAAGTAGTATTGACACCATTATTAATGCTATCTCTAGCCTAATTATTGTTGATGGGAAGAAAATAATAAAAAGTAAAAATTATGATTTGCTGTCTAAACAAATAATAATCATACTATCCATCATTGCATTATTTGTAGCTTCAAAGGGTCTTAGTATTTTATATCTCTTTTTATTAGCTGATTTATTTTGTTGTGCAGCTGTGCTTAGTATATTTTATGGTTTCTATTCAAAAACATTTTTAGAAAAAAATGCATATATATCGATAATAATTGGTTTATTTGCAGGATTGCTTTTGTTTCCAAGTCCAGATTTTTCTAAATCAATTTTGATTGGAATAATATTTCCAGCCAATTTATTTCCAAGTTTTGTCTCACAATCTTTATTATTTTTATCATTCTTAGTAGCAACTTTTATTCCTCTAGTTGCTTGGAAAATAAAGAAATAGATTTAAAAAATAATTTATTTATTTAGTGGATTGAAACATTTATAATTTCTATCATTAATTATTGTTTCATCAGGAATAAAATTTTTACATTTTTCTATTCTCTTTTCACATCTTGAATTAAAAGAACATCCTTTTGGAGGATTTAAAGGATCTGGCAATTCTGTTTCAATTAAATTTGATACTTTTATTTTTTGATTAATTGTTGGAACACTTTTTAAAAGTAGAGATGTATATGGATGAAGTGGTTTTTCAAACAAATCCTTAGATTTTGCTTGTTCAGCAATTTCTCCAAAATACATTACAGTTACTCGATCACAAATTGCCTCAATCACCGCCAGGTCATGACTTATTACAATGTATGATAATTCAAATTTTTTTTGTAAATCATTTAAAAGGTTTAATATTTGTGATTGTACAGACACATCTAGAGCTGAAACAGGTTCATCCAATATTATTATTTTTGCCTTAGATAATAACACTCTTGCAATACCTATTCTTTGCGCCTGTCCACCAGAAAACTCATGAGGAAATCTATTTAAAAATTCTTCTTTAAGATTAACTTCTTTAATTATTTTTTTAATTTCTTGATCTATTTGCCTCTCATCTAATTTTCTAAGATATTTTAAAGGAGCAGAGAGAGATTGGTAAATCGTTTTTCTAGGATTTAAGCTACTTATCGGGTCTTGAAACATATACTGAATATGATTTGGTAGATCTTTATTTGAATAATCATTGATATTCCTATTATTAATTTCAATTTCTCCAGAAGAAGGTTTGATTAAACCTGCAAGCATTTTGGCAAGAGTAGATTTACCACAACCAGACTCTCCAACTATTCCTAAAGATTCTTTCAAATTTAATTCTAAATTAATTTTATTTACCGCTCTCAATCTAGATGATTGTTTATTAAATATACTTGAAGATTTTGAATAGAACTTTGACAGGTTGTTACATTTTAATATTTGCATTTTATCATTCATTTGGAAATAGGCATCTAACTTCACTATCACCTTTTTTTGTTAGTTGAACATCTAAAGTTAGACATTCATTTTTTTTATTCAGACATCGATTAGCAAATAAACATCCAATATCACTTTTATCAGTTATAGAAGGTGGACTTCCCATTATTGTTGGTAATTTTCTTTTGCCAGATCCGATATGAGGAACACATTCCATTAATTGACTTGTGTAATGATGACGTGGTTTTTTCATTATGCTTTCAGCTTTACCTTCTTCAACTATTTTCCCTCCATACATTACAATAACTCTGTCACATATTTGAGACACAACACCAAAATCATGTGAAATAAATAAAATAGACAACCCTTTTTTCTTTCTTAGTTCATCCAAGAGTGACAAAATTTGCGCCTGCACCGTAACATCTAATGCAGTAGTTGGTTCATCTGCAATAATAAGCTCTGGTTCATTTGTTAATGCCATTGCTATAGAAACTCTCTGTCTCATTCCTCCTGAAAGTTCATGTGGATAGGAATTCCAAACGATATCAATATTTGGAATTTGAACCAGTTTTAATAGTTCTTTACCTCTTTCCGTTGCTTCATTTTCTTTGCTTGCTGAATGTTCATTGTATGCTTCTTCTAATTGTTTTCCTATTTTAATTAATGGATGGAGTGTGGATAAAGGATCTTGGAATATATAAGAAATTTTATTACCTCTCAATTTTCTAATGTTTTCGTAATCCATCTCAAGAATATTTTCTCCTTTGAAATTAATTGATCCATCAGTGATCACCCCAGGAGGAGATGCTACTAAACATGTTATTGATAACGCAGTAACAGATTTTCCCGATCCACTTTCGCCAATTAAACCTAAGCATTCACCTTTATTTATATTAAATGAAATATTTTTCGAAGCTAAATGAGTTTTTCCATCAAACTCAAAGGCTGTAGATAAATTTTTAACTGATAAAAAATTATTTCTATCTTCACTAATTTTACTTTTTGATTTTATTAGAGTTACAGGTTGTGGTTTAATTAGTTCCCCTTTACTCAATCTTGGATCAAGAGCATCTCTGATACCATCTCCAAATAAATTTACTCCAATAACAATTAAAAAAATCATAGCCCCTGGAATATAAGAAGTATGAGGATGAACTATTAAAGAACTTCTACCTTCTCCAAGCATTGACCCTAAATCAGCTTGTGGTGGCTGCGAACCCAAGCCTAAAAAAGATAATCCAGCTGTCTCAAGTATCATCCAGCCTACAGTAGTTGAAATTGTAACGACAATTACGGGTAATATATTTGGAAAAATCTCACGAATAATTATCTGAAAATTATTCATTCCAGATAATCTTGCAGCATCAATAAATTCTTTGTTAGCTATTGTAACGGTCACACCCCTTATATTCCTTGCAAAGAATGGAATATTGACCAAAGCAACAGCAATCATAGCATTGAACAGACCTGGCCCTAATACAGCAACAATTGCAAGAGCCAAAAGTATATAAGGAAAAGCCATCAACACATCTATAAATCTCATTATGATGTTATCAGTTTTATTTCCGTAAAATCCTGCAATTGTACCTAAGATTGAACCTATCGTTGCAGATATTAAAGCGGCTGATATACCAACTAACAAACTTAATCTTGTTCCCCATAAAAGTCTTGAGAGCAAATCTCTTCCTAAATGATCAGTTCCTAAAAAATATCCCTCAGAGAATGGTAATAAATATCGATCACTTGTTTTAGTTATATCAGGATCTTTTAAAGGTAAGAAAGGACTAAGAAATGAAATAACAAATATTAAAATTATTAATAGACCTCCAAATAAAGCAAGTTTATTTCTTGAAATTAATTTTAAAAAATTAATCATTTAATTCTTGGGTCCAAAAATCTTTGTAATAAATCGACAGCGATATTGAAAAGAACGTAACAAACAGCAACAAACATTACGCCTCCTTGAACTAAAAGAATATCTCTTTTTAAAATAGCATCTACTAACATTCTACCAACACCAGGCCATTGAAAAACTATTTCAATGAAAACTGATCCAGATAAAACAAAACCTGCTTGAAGTCCTAAAATTGGTAAAATAGTTACTATTGCAATTCTTAAAACATGTTTAATTAAAACATTACTTTCTCTTACACCTTTTGCTCTTGCTGTTCTTATGTAGTCTTGTCTAAGTATTTCTAAAACAGA
>WTIW01000036.1 GCA_011526385.1 Pelagibacteraceae bacterium
CTGCTTTTCCAACAATAAAATTACCTGACCAAAATAAAGCTGCAAAAGTTAAAAACAAATAAGCTTTATAATTATTTTGATCTGTTTCTTTGGAATTCATTTATATTAGATTAACAAATCTAATAATAATTTCATTTAATAAACTTTAAAAGTTTTCTCTCCAACTGCTTCTGTATTTATTTACTCCAGAACTTAAAGACTCAATCACTACAAGGTCATCTTTATTAGGGTTTTGTGATTTCTCTGTAATATTTGCATAAATTTTTGATCCATGAATAACTAATTTCGATAAAACACCTGTTCCAACATAATAACATTCTTCACTTTTTTGATTATTTGGATTGTCTGGGAATCTGCTTGAAATATTAGTTCCGCATTCTGCATCAGCTGCACAGATAAAGGCATCACCTGAACCACAAGATAAATTATTTTTATTACTTGGTTTATAAATTGGATAGTAAACAATGTTATCTGCTAATGATGGTTCGGCTACAACTTTTTTTCTATCATCTAATTCAATATACCAACCAAGGTCTGCTGATTCAGGGCAATTTGCTGCAACACTATCTGATGTTGTATCTTTACAATTTTTTAGTGTATCAGCAGATGCCGCTTCATTTACGTGACCAAAGAAAGGAAAGTGAGAATCTTTAATTCCAAACATTAAGTTATTTACTGATGCAGCATCAACCATTACATCATTAAGATTTAAATAATCTCCAGTTCCTCCATATAGCCAAAACTTTTTATCTCTTGCTCCAATTCCTGCCTCTAATGAATGGTACATAAATCTATTATTAAATAATCTACTTGCTTCAAGATTTAATAGAGTTGTTTGATCATACAATTCAATTGGTAAAGTTTTTACTGAAAGAGTATTGCTTGTTGGATCATAAGCATGCTCATATTCCATATTGGTTAAATTAATTTTAGTAATTTTTCCCTCAAGATCTGCAAAATAAGCTAAAGCGCCTGTATATTCTGCTGCCCCAGAATTTCTTGCAGTAATTAATACAGGTGTTGAAGGTAATGAATTTACAATATCATTCGGCATATCCTCAATATCAATTCTTTTTTTAATTTTTCCAGTTGCCCAATCAATTATAAATACATTTGATCCAATTTTTGGATAAGGATAACCATACCCTCCTGACATAACTGCAACGTATTCATCATCTAAAATATCTTTATCTCCTCTTCCTCTATTTGGAATTCTAACCACTCTTGGTGCTGACCATGTTTCTCCTAGATATCTATAATCATAATCTTCTCCACCTGCCGCTATATCTCCTATTTGGATAATATTTATAGTAGAATTTGGAACTGGGATTGGTTTAGAATCGCCTTGTGTATCGAAAAGATAATCTTTAGCAAATTTAAATATTGTGTCACCGTTTCTTGCGTTTAGCACGCTTGTAGTAGATGTAACATCAATTCCATCTGCAATGATTGTTAGGTTTGTTTTATTTATAGTTTGTCCAGCTAAAGTCCATTTTTTACCAAGGTAACAAGAAGTTGTGCCAGTGCTATCGCATGTATTAGGAGTACCACTTTCCTTATTAATAATTGCATTATCAGATTCTTCAAAATCAATTATGGAAGCTCTTTTTGAATTATATGCAAATTCTGAAATAGTCCCATTTTCTGAAGCATGAAAAATTTTTTGTGCTACAGGATCATTTAATACAGAATAAATATGATAAGGTTTAAAAGGATTAGTAACATCAAGTAAACTAAATCCAGCACCGCCTCTTCCATAAGTTACCATTAACAATGTAAACCAATCAGTTCTTTTTAGAACTGGATGGAAAAAATAAGTATCGTGAACTGTTATTGATCCATCAAGTAAAAATAAAGGATTGGATCCTCCGCCATCATCCTGATTATAATTTGGATTAATCATCTTTGGCATTTTTGGAATTACTAGAGGTGGAATAAATCCCCATAATTCTTCACCTGTATCTGTCGTAAAGGCATGTAAAATTCCATTATTGGCTGCAGCATAAATCACCTCTCTTCTTGGTGTATTGTTAGCTGCCCAAGCTGAATAATTATTAGAAGCTCTGAAAAAAGCTTCTTCATTAGTTTTTTCTGATGATCTTCTTGCAGAAGGAACTCCAACTGTTACCAGTTGTGAATTATAAACATCTGCCATATAAGCTTTAAACTCACCACCGCTCTTTGCTTTTACTTCTCGAGTTCTATATTCATCTAAATTGCAATCCCCATCGTAATCAAAATAATCTTTCCCTCTTATAAAATTTATTAATCCTTTATCTTCATCATTACTTGTTCCATCTCTTACTAAAGGATTATTTTTACATCTTAATAAATTTTCTTTTCCGTCTGTTACATTTAGCTTGCTGTGGTATTCTTGTATTTGATTTCCAGTTTTCTCAAATAAACCTCTGATCTCGTTAACATTATTTACATTAAAATTATTCCAGTCAGATCTATAATCTGCTCCAGGTAAAGCTGTCCAAATTTTTCTGCTGTCTGGGTTTTTCATTTGTTTTGCAGCATTCCATTTAAAACCATC
>WTIW01000026.1 GCA_011526385.1 Pelagibacteraceae bacterium
TCTACTCCAGCAATATAAAAAATAAAGTCAAAGTTTTCTTCATTTAAATTATTTAGATTAAATTTTAAGATATCTAGGTACTCTTTATCTTCCATATTGTCTTTAAGTTCTACATCTAGGTCGCTTTCTGATTTTTTTGCTGGATAATTTGATTTTGAGTGCATACTAAAAGTAAAAACGTGTCTATCTTCTTTAAATATATCTGAGTTTCCATTTCCTTGATGAACATCTAGATCAACAATTAATATTCTGTTCGCAAATCCCCTATTTAATAAATATTTTGCAGCAACAGCTACATCATTAAATACACAGTAACCTGCTCCTCCTTCAAAATTTGCATGATGCGAACCTCCTGCAGTATTACAAGCAATTCCATAATTTATAGCAAGTTTGGTTGCTAAAACAGTTCCTCCTGTTGCAACAAATGATCTTCGAACAACGCTATCATTTAAAGGAAAGCCAATTTTTTTAATCCCTTTTTCATCTAATGTTTTGTTTTGAATATCTAATATATATTTTTCAGAATGAGCCTCTTTTAAGGTTTCAAATGAGCAAGGATTTGGCTCATGAAATTTTGTAATTACTTTTTCTTTTAATAAATAATTTGCAAGTTCACCAAATTTTTTTATTGGAAATTTATGATCATCATCAATTTTAGCAACATAGTCTTTATGATTAACAACAGGTAATTCCATTATTATTCAATAACACGAATAGGCTTACCAGATACACAGCTTTCTAAATTTTCAATCATTTGAGTGTAAAAAATAGAATAATTTTCTGCTGTTACATATCCAATATGTGGAAGTAATAATGCATTAGGTAAAAATCTTAATTTATGAGATGCGGGCAATGGTTCTTTTTCATAAACATCAATTCCAGCTCCAGCAATTTCATTTGTCGATAATGCAATTATTAAATCATCTTCATTAACAATAGGTCCTCTTGATGTGTTAATTAAAAAAGCTGTTTTTTTCATTTTATCAAATTCATCTAACTTGATGCAGTCTTTATATCTCTCTCCTCCTTGTACATGAATTGATAGAAAATCTGAGTTTTGAATTAAATCTTCTTTGCTACAAGGTAAAACACCTAGTTCTTTACATTTATCTAAGCTTAAGTTTTCGCTCCAAGCCATAACTTCCATGCCAAAAGCTTTACCAATTTTTGCAACTTCAGAACCAACTCTTCCAAGACCAATTAAACCTAATATTTTTCCTTTTAATTCAACACCAATGGTTGTTTGCCAATAACCTTGAAACATATTGTCTATTTCGGTTTTAACATTTCGAGCTAATCCTAATATTAAAGCCCAAGTTAATTCTGGCGTTGGATTGATATTAATGTCAGTTCCAGTGACAATTATTTTTTTTTTCTTACAAGCTTCTAAATCAATTGATTTATTTCTCATTCCACTTGTTGAAATATATTTTAATTTTTTTAAAGAATTTATGAGATTAGCTGTCATTTTTGTACGCTCTCTCATTATTAATAATGCTTCAAAGTCACTTAATTGTTCAATTGCATCTTCTTCACTTTCAAAAGGTTCATTGAAAATTTGTATTTCATATTTGCCAGATAATTTTTTTAAATCGACAAATTCTTGAGCAACGTTTTGATAATCGTCTAATATTGCAACTTTAAGCATTTTTTTTACTTTTATTTGAAAGGGTTATACCTGCAATTATAAATATTGCTCCAAGAAAATGATAAAACATAAATTTTTCATCAAATATAATCATTGCCATTAGTGCTCCAAAAATTGGCATTAAATGTAAAAAAACTCCTGCTCTATTAGCTCCAATAATATCAATTCCTTTTATCCAAAATAAAAATGCAAAAATTCCAGGAAACAAAACAACATAACCTAAAGTTAAAATAAAAGGCATTCCTAGAACAATTTTGCTGCCAAAGCTCATTTCAATAAAATAAATTGGTATCAAAAAAATAAATCCACAAATTATAATTACTTCTAATAGTGCCATCTGTGATACAGGATGAGTTTTTTTACGAAGCAAAGCAGAATAAATAGCCCATGCAAACATTGCAACAACCATGGATAAATCACCTTTGTTAAAATTTAAGTTTTTAACAATCTCAAGATCAGCTTTAGTAATAATGAATAAAACTCCAGTTAAAGATAAAATGACACCAATTATTTGAAAAGAATTTGTTTTTTCTATTTTTAAAATAGTTGCAATAAACATGATCCAAACAGGAATAGTTGAGATCATTAATACTCCGCTGATCACTTGAGTGTAATATAAAGAATAGTAAACAATTGAGTTAAATATAGTAATACTTGTAATGCCGAGAGCTATAAAAAAACCTAGGTTTTGAAACACATATTCTTTCTTTTCTATTACTTCTTTGTAGGTAAAAGGAAGTAAAATTAAAAAAGCAAATAACCATCTATAAAAGTTTAGAGAAAAAGGTGGAATTTCATAAATACTTGCTGCTTTTCCAACAATAAAATTACCTGACCAAAATAAAGCTGCAAAAGTTAAAAA
>WTIW01000102.1 GCA_011526385.1 Pelagibacteraceae bacterium
AAGATGGAACTTATGGTTTCTGTGAAGAAACTGGAGAACCTATTGGTTTAAAAAGATTGATGGCAAGACCTGTTGCAACACTTTGCATAGCGGCCCAGGAAAAGCACGAAAAAGACGAAAAAGTATACGCTGACGACTAAGGCTTAGGTATTTCAGCTCCAGCATCCATAAATTTATAACCTTTTATCACTGCCGGTCTTTCTGAGATGGTTTCAAACCATTTACATAAATGTTTGTAATTTTTTAGACCAATATCATGCCAATTGTGCCTTGCAATCCAGGGCCATGTAGCAATATCAGCGATGGTATAATCGTTTCCTGCTAAATACTTACTTTCTCCAAGTCTCTCATCAAGATCTTTGTAAATTCTTTTTGAAATTTCAAAGTATCTATTTTCACCAAATTCACTTTTTCCAGGATTATAATGATGAAATTGATGATGTTGACCAATCATAGGTCCTACTAAACCCATCTGTGCCATTAGCCATTGGTTAATTACAAGTTTGTCTTTTTCATCATAAAATTTTTTACTTTTTTCACCTAGGTAAATTAATATTGCACCAGACTCGAAGATAGTTTCATTATTATCATGATCTTTAATTACTGGAATTTTTCCAAATGGACTTATTTTTTTAAACTCAGGTTTTAATTGGTCGTTAGCTGATAAACTAATGCTGGTAACTTTATAATCAAATTCAATTTCTTCAAGCATGATACTAATTTTTTTTCCATTCGGAGTATCAGCAGAAAAAAGTTCAATCACTCTTTAAGACCCAGTCTATCTTTAATTGTATTTGATGCTGTAGTAAATTCAAATCTATATTTTTCATCAGGTCTTGCATATTTAAAACATCCTCTTGCAGCAAGTGCTCCTTCATGAAATCCAGAGAGAATTAATTTTAATTTTCCAGGGTACGTACAAATGTCTCCAATTGCAAAAATTCCTTTTTTATTTGTCTCAAAATTTTCTGTATTTACTGGAATAGTTTTTTTATCAATGTTTAAACCCCAATCTAAAATGGGACCAAGCTGCATGATCAAACCAAAAAATCCTAACACATAATCAGCTTTTATTTCTTTGTTATTGCCATCATCGTGTTTAATTTCAACGCTCTCTAAATTTCCATTTCCTTTAACATCTTTAATTGAATACTTTGTTAATAATTCAATTTTATTTTGTTTTTGTAATTCTTTAACTTTATCAACGCTTGATTGCGCTCCTCTAAATTCATCTCTTCTATGTATTAAAGTAACTTTTGAAGTTTTTGATAATTCAATTGCCCAATCTAATGCACTGTCTCCACCGCCAAAAATAACAACTGATTTATCTTTAAATATTGTCTTATCTTTAACTGAGTATAAAACTGATTTACCATCAAATTGATCTGCACTCTTGGTTGGAAATTTTCTTGGCTCGAAAGATCCTACTCCACCTGCAATAACAATATTTGGAGTTAAAAACTCCTTTCCATTTAAAGTTTTAACAATCCATTTTTCATTTTCATTTTTTAATTCTTGTACTCTGTCATTAAGATGAAAATTAAAATTAAAAGGTTTAATTTGTTCAATTAAATTATTTGTTAATTCTTCTCCAGTGCATTCTGGTATTGCTGGAATATCATAAATTGGTTTATCTGGATAAAGCTCAATGCATTGACCCCCAATTTTATCTAAATTATCAACTATCTCACATTTAAGACCAATAATTCCTAATTGATGAGCGCAAAATAAACCAGTAGGACCTGCTCCAACAATTACTACATCAGTATTAATCATTAAATTTGTTTCTCCGGTAAATGAACTATTAAACCATTTAACTCATCGGATACTGTTAACTGACAACTTAATCTACTATTTGATTTTGGTTCAAATGCTTGATCAAGCATATCGTCTTCGCCCATTTCTTTATCAGGTAATTTTGAAAACCAGTCTTCTTTCACATAAACATGGCATGTGGCACAAGCCATACTGCCCCCACAATCAGCATCAATTCCAGGTATGCCATTTTGAACAGCTCCCTCCATAACAGTTAAACCATTAGCAACCTCAATTTCATGCTCTTTACCGTCATGTTCGATGTACTTAATTTTTGCCATAGGATTTATATAGTTAATCAAAAAAAAAGGGCAAGTATGTGGAAACATACTCGCCCTTTTAAAAATTAGCTTTTAGTGGCTAATACTTATTTAGCACCTCTAGCTGCACCTGGCATTTGCATTGCAGCAGCCCAAATGATTAGACCGAATGCAATTTTGTTCAAGAAGTCAGCTGCGTTGTAAATCACGTTTAATGAGTTAGCGTCTACTCCACCTACTAGGTAACCAAAAATGTAACCTAATGGGTATACTGCCCAACCAATTGTAACGATCATTCTCATTGCACCAAAAGCAGTTACAAGAGCCTTGTTACCACTTTTAGCTGCTAACTTACCAGCTTCTCCAGAGAATACTTCATATAAGATGTAGATCCATCCAGCCATACCGATAATGAAACCAAGCATAGCATT
>WTIW01000043.1 GCA_011526385.1 Pelagibacteraceae bacterium
ATTCCTGATTTTGAATTTAATAATGATTGATGAACTTCATCTTGATTGTTTCCTAAACAAGAAACAATACCTAATCCAGTTATAACTACTCTTCTCATTTATTTAAATAACCCCACTTTCAAATTTTCTGCTGAATATATTTTTTTACCATCTGCTAAAAGAATACCATTAGCCAACCCAACTGTTGTTTCCCCTTTTACTAAAATTCTTTTCATATCAATTTCATAAGTTGCCATTTTGACATTTTTAAGAACCTCTCCAGTAAACTTTACAGTGCTTACTCCTAATGCCCTTCCTCTTCCTGGGTTCCCAAGCCAACCCAAATAGAAACCAACTAACTGCCACATAGCATCTAAGCCAAGGCAGCCAGGCATTACTGGATCTTCCTTAAAATGACAGTCAAAAAACCATAGATCATCCTTAATATCAAGTTCAGCTTTAATAATACCCTTATTAAAAAAACCCTTATTTTCGTCAATTTCAGATATTCTATCAAACATAAGCATTGGTGGAGATGGAAGTTTTGCATTTCCTGGTCCAAATAGCTCTCCATTGGCACAACTAATTAGTTCATCATAGCTGAATGAGTTTTTTTTCATATTGTGTAATCTTCTTACTTGATTTAGTATGATTATAATATAGAAATAGTTTAGAATTATTATAAACTGAAATGACGCCTAGCATAGAATATATTAATAAATTGAGAAATTCAGGTTTAAGACCAACAAAACAAAGAATTAAAATCTGTGAGGTGTTATTTAATAGAGAGGTTACTTTTCATTTTACAATAAATGATTTGGTTAAAAAAATTGAAAAAGAATCTAATGAAAAAATTTCTCTTGCAACAGTTTACAACACTGTTCATGCTTTTGAAAAAAAAGGCTATTTAAAAGAAATACCAATTGATTCAAACCAAAGTTATTTCGACACTAATACTTCAGATCATCATCATTTTTTTGATACTTCAGAGAATAAACTTATTGACTTAGATCATAAAGATGTAAGTCCAATTCAAATACAAAAATCAATTCCTGGAAAAAAAATTAAATCAATAGAAGTATTGGTAAAACTTGATACTGATAATCAGTAGCAAAAAAAATATAAAAATTTCAATAATATAAAAAATAGATTAAAATGATTCTAAACTGTTGACATGCAGTTTAGAATGATTATATGAGTCCGATAAAGGAGAACAAATATGTCATTAAAAGGAAGTAAAACTGAAGAAAACTTAAAGGCTGCTTTCGCAGGCGAAAGTCAAGCTAATAGAAGATATTTGTATTTTGCTCAAAAAGCAGATGTTGAAGGTTACAACGATGTTGCAGCAGTGTTTAGATCAACTGCAGAAGGTGAAACTGGACATGCTCATGGGCACTTAGAATACTTAGAAGAAGTAGGAGATCCAGCAACTGGAAAACCTATTGGTGAGACAAAAGCTAATCTTCAATCAGCTATTGAAGGTGAAACTCACGAATACACTGATATGTATCCAGGTATGGCAAAAACAGCTAGAGAAGAAGGTTTTGATGAAATAGCTGACTGGTTTGAGACTTTAGCAAAAGCTGAAAAATCTCATGCTGGTAAATTCCAAAAAACATTAGAGACTATCGGTTAAATATTATTTAGTGGACGTTTCCACGTCCACTAAAATTAACTAAATTAAAAATTTTATGAAAAACTTGACAATACAGGTGTATCAAATTTTAAAGGATTGGTTCAATGAGCCAGCAATACTAATTTCTTTATCAATATTTGTATTTGTTAATCTTATTGTATGAGTAAAGAAGGAAGCACAGAAGCACCTATAAGACATCCTCTAAATTTTAGAGATCCTGATTTTTTAAATCCAGAAAAAATAGATCAGGAGATGAGAAGAGTGTTTGATATTTGTCACGGTTGCAGGAGATGTTTTAATTTATGTGACAGTTTCCCAAAATTATTTGATTATATTGATGAGTCTGAAGAGGGAGAAGTTTCATCTCTTTCAAGTGATAAATTTAAACCTGTTGTCGACGCTTGTACTCTTTGTGACATGTGCTTCATGACCAAATGTCCATATGTTCCTCCACACGAATTTGATTTAGATTTTCCTCATCTAATGCTTCGTTATCGAATGCTTCAGAAAAAAAATGGAGAAATTTCAAATACAACAAAACAGCTAGCGAAAATTGATCGTAACGCAAAAATAGGAGTATTTTTTAGTGGAATAGTAAACTGGGTATCAAATGTTAAAAATACATTGTTTAGAAAAATTTTAGAACTTTTTACTGGTATAGATAGAAGAGTAGTTTTACCAAAATATAATAGTGAAACTTTTTCAAATTATTTCAAAAAATTCAAAAAAAATATTGTAGGAAAAGATACAAATAGAAAAGTTGTTATTTATTCAACTTGTTTTGTAAATTTTAATAAAAAAAATACAGGTGAAGCGGCTCTTA
>WTIW01000130.1 GCA_011526385.1 Pelagibacteraceae bacterium
ATGATGAAAACTTCTGAAAACCCAGCTATTAAAAGATTAGTTGGTGCAGAAGGTGAATTAGGTGCTGCATTCGGTTTAGATAATGACTGGAGTTTAAGAATTATCAAACAAGTTGGTAACTACGGTGAAAGCTACAAAAGAAATATTGCTGACACTGGAATTTTACCGGACAGAGGTCCAAATGAATTATGGACTAAAGGCGGTATTTTATACGTTCCACCTGCAAGATAATTTAATATAAAAGCGAATTAAAAGGGCTAGATTTTTCTAGCCCTTTTTTTTATAAATCCCCTAAATTGTGAACTTTAAAAAAATATTACCCCAGATAATTACACTTCTTGCAGTAATCCTAATATTTGGGTTTTTTTCATACAATGCACAAGTTAATATGGAAAATAGAGGCATATCTTTTGGATATGGTTTTTTATCACAAGAGTCATCATTTGATGTACAATTTTCATTAATTGAATACGACGGTTCTCACTCTTATTTCAGAGCTTATTTAGTAGGACTACTAAATACTATTTTGGTCTCAGCAATTGGAATAATATTCGCTACGATCATTGGAGTTGTTGTTGGTATAGCAAGACTGTCGAACAACTATTTAATAAAACGATCTGCTGCTGTTTATGTAGAATTTTTTAGAAATATACCATTGTTACTACAAATATTTTTTTGGTATTTTGCTGCTTTAAGAGCTTTACCTTTACCTGAAGATGCTGAACCAATACTTGGTGTATTTTTCTTAACAATAAAAGGATTTTTTATACCTGCATTTATTTGGAATAATTTAGATGTTTTTCTTTACTCAATAATTGCAGCAATAATTACAATTTTTTTTGTTAAAAATTATGCCAGAAAAAAACAAGAAAATGATGGAACACAAACGCCAGTATTATTAATATCAATAGCGCTATTAGTAATTTTTCCATTAATTAGTTTTTTAGTGGGTGGTGTAAGTTTAAAAATAGGATTACCTGAAATTAAGCAACTATCACAAACTTCATATACATTTGAGGGTGGTATAGGTCTTCCACCTGAACTTATAGCTCTTGCTTTAGCTCTATCTCTTTATACAGCAACTTTTATAGCAGAATGTGTTAGAGCCGGTGTGCAAGGAGTTGGAAAAGGGCAAAAAGAAGCTGCTGCATCTATTGGCTTAACACCTAACCAAGTATTAAAATTGGTGATAATGCCTCAAGCATTAAGAATAATAATTCCACCAACTACTAATCAATATTTAAATTTAACAAAAAATTCATCGTTAGCTGCTGCAATTGCATATCCAGATTTAGTTTTAATATTTGCTGGTACAGCTTTAATGCAAACAGGAAGAGCTATAGAAATTGTTTCTATCACAATGTTAACTTATCTGACTTTAAGTATATCAATTTCAATATTTATGAATTGGTATAACAAAAAAATAGCTATTAAAGAAAAATAATGAATAATTTAAATTTTTTAACACCAGATAAAAAAAATCTTTATACATATTTGTATTTAGGTCTATTTTTGATCTCTTTTAGTATTCTAGATGTTTTTCTAAATTCATTTTTTAAAATAAATTTAATATTTTTCTTACCTTCTATTTTAAGCTTTATTTTGCCGTTAATTATTGGTTTTATTGGATTGCACTTAATTAGAATTGAATACTCTGGAGTAAAATCCTTAGATGTTTTGAATAAAAATATAAACACAAACAATTTTAATGCAATTTTATCTCTAATTATTATTTTTGTTGTTATTAAATCTTTACCACCATTATTAAGTTGGTTTTTTATAGACGCAAATTTTAGCGGTGATTCAAAAGATGCTTGTACTGGGTCTGGCGCATGTTGGGCCTATATAAAAACTTGGTTCAATAGATTTATGTATGGAATGTATCCAAATGCCGAACAGTGGAGAATAAATCTTTCCTTTATTTCTTTAGCATTTCTTGGATCCGTAGGTTTTTTTGCTTCAGAAAAATTAAAAAAATATTTAACCCTTTATTATGTGGTAATTTATCCAATAATCGCCTTTTTATTTATTTTCTTTTTTATTTCTGGTGGCCCAATATTTTTTGATTTTTCTTATGGAATTATAGCAGCTGTAATATCTGTGATTGTAGGATTTTTTATTCCTAATAAATTTAAGATGTACTATTTTATTATCGTACCAATAACAATTTATATTCTATTAAAATATGTTTTTTTCTATGAGGAATTAATTGAGTTAGGTAAACTAGAAGCTTTAGAGTGGGTTGAAACTGGAGCTTGGGGTGGTTTATCACTTACATTTATAGTTTCATTTTTCTGTTTAATATTCTGTTTTCCAATTGGATTATTTTTATCTTTGGGTAGAAGATCTGACTTACCTATAATTAAATATATTTCTATCGGATTTATTGAATTTTGGAGAGGAGTTCCTTTAATTAC
>WTIW01000035.1 GCA_011526385.1 Pelagibacteraceae bacterium
CTATTAAGAAATAATTGATAAATATTTAAATCAAAAAAGTTTTTTGGAAATTTTAATGTCCAATATAACATTTGCAAAACAGGAAATATAAAACTTAAAAATAAAACCAATGAACAAATACTGAAAGCTAAAAAAGCTTTAAATCCACATAAATTAACTTTCTGTTTTTCTTTAAGACCTCCTCTTGAAGGCGAATGATATTCAGCTCTTCTTCTTGAAACATTTTCGATAAAAAATAATAGTAAAATAAATAATAGTAAAAAGAATGACAATTGATTAGCAAAAACCAAATCATCAAATGAAATCCATGAATTATAAATTCCTGTTGTTAAAGTTGAAATGCCAAAAAAAGAAACTGCTCCAAAGTCTGATAAAGTTTCCATTGATACCAATGCTAAGCCCGCAACAATAGCTGGTCTTGCTGAAGGAAGTATTATTGAAAAAAATGATTTTTTCTTTGAAAAACCTAGGTTTTGACCTAGTTCTATTAGGTTTTGAGATTGATAATGAAATGAAGCCCTTGTTAAAACATAAACGTATCCAAATAGTGAAAAAGATATTGAAATTATAGCACCAAACATTCCATCAAATTTTGGTATAGATTTATTATAATCACCATCTCCAAATATTAATTTTATCAACGAATATAGTGTTCCATAATTTTCAAAAAATGCAGTTAATGAATATGCGTAAATATATGCTGGAACTGCAAATGAGAGAATTAAAGCCCATTTGAAAAACTTAACACCAGTAAAATTGTAAAATGAAACAATATATGCACAACCAACACCTATGATTAATGTTAAAATTAAAACTCCAAATAATAAAGTTAGTGAATTAAAAATATATTCATAAAGAAATGTATTTTTTATTATTTCAAAGTAATTTGTCGTTTCTTGAAAAAAACTTGAGAATACCGTGAGTATTGGAATTGCAACTATTAAAGAAATTAGAAATGAAGAAATATACCAAGTGTTAAGTTTCATATTATAATCCGCCTTATAATGATGAGACTAAAAGTGCCCATATGATATTTATATGGGCACCATTTTAGAAAATCAAAAATCAAATACTTTTAGGATATGCGGAACCTCCTTAGTTTTAATTTCTGAAAGTTTTCTATTATTTATTCTCTTATTGATTTTTTTACACTCCTTAAAGCATGCTGGGCATGCCTTGGAAGAATTATTATAATCAATTTGAGTCATAAATTTTTTTACCTTCACTTATTTCCATCCAGCTGCTAGCATTACCTCTAAAGCATCAGCTTGTTTAGCTCCATAGCTTTTTACTTTAGTATTTAGATCTTGTTTAAATGCCATGTCTTGTCCTGGTACTAAACTATTAGGTGATATACCTTCTATCATAGGATATTCGTAAGTATTATTTACTATGTGCTCTTGAGCTTCTGGAGTTAATAAAAATTCAATTAATTTTACTGCATTAGATTTATTAGGTGCGTATTTTAACATTCCTGCTCCACTAATATTCATATGAGTTCCTCTATCTTGTTGATTTGGAAAAAATGGTTTTACTTTTCTTGCAGCACTTTGTTGTGCCTCCCCTTTTTTACCTGATAACATCAATGCATGATAATAAGTATTCGCAACCGCAATATCAGCTTCTCCAGCTGCAACAGCTAATATTTGAGCTCTATCATTTCCTTTTGGTGTTCTTGCCATATTTGAAACAACGGATTTGGCCCAATTTGCTGTATTTTTTTTTCCATTATTTTTAATTAATGATGCAACGAGTGACTGGTTGTAAATATTATTTGATTTCCTGATAACTAATCTACCTTTCCATTTTGGATCAGCTAATCCTTCATAAGTCATGCCGTTTAATTCATTTGCGCTAACTCTTTCTGGAGAGTAATAAATAATTCTTGCTCTTTTAGCTATACCAACCCATTCAGCGCTTCTAAAATTACTTGGGACAGAGTCTTTAATTGATTTAGACCATCCTGCTTTTTGTAACATTCCTTTTTTTTGAAATGCACCAAGTCTTCCTGCATCAGCTGTTATGTATAGATCGGCCACACAATCTTCGCCCTCCTCAATAATTCTTTTTTGTAATGCTTTATCTTTTCCTGAAACTACATTTACTTTTATTCCTGTGGCTTTAGTAAATTTTTCATAAAGCTGTATATCGCTATCGTAATGTCTTGCGCTAAACACATTAACTTCTGCAGAAAATACTGAACTTGTGATTAACCCAAATACCAATGTAAAAATTGATAATATTCTCATTTAGTCTCCTTTTTTCCGCATGTTAATTTAATGAAAATGATAATTATTCGCAATGATAATGATTATCAATTGCAATATTGACGCATATTATATGCTAAAATTTCCACTCTGAGATCTTGCTGTATAGGAAATTTCTAAAAGTTGA